>CAYPTZ010000283.1:0-5348 GCA_964413395.1 uncultured archaeon
TAGAAAAAGATATATGAGGGAATCACAATTAGAATCAAAACTCAAATTACAGACAAATTTGGAAAAGAAATAATCATTTTTTATTCTAATGGACAATCTTTATATGGAACAATACGAGATGTCGATTTTGAGGGATGGAACTTTATTGGTTGTCTGGAACCCATTAAATATTCTCCTGAATTACATTCTAAATTTGAATTGGATGATGTAAATAACTTGATTTTTTCTCATTTAAAATTAACAATTCCAATATCCATTGAGGTTAGTGAAAAAGAAATTTTGGAAGATCTCTATGTATACTCTGATGGAAAATACTTTACAGACTTTATTTTGAATATTAATGGAAAAGAGTATAAGACTCATTCAGATGATTTTGAATATGGGCTCATTAATCTTCAAATAATGCTTCCTCGAACGCATAATCTTAAAGTATGTCTTTCCTGTAAATATTCGCACTATTTTCCAGGAGGAAACGATACTTTTGGGACCTTATATTGCTTTAGAGAAATCAAAAGTGAAATTACCAAAGTGAGTAACAAAAGTGCATTGCTTAGTGTAATGAGCAAATTTAGAGAAAAGCTTAATACAACACAAGAAACCTATGTTTGTTCAGAATTTATACGGGAAACAATTACAAATTGGTCCTATAAAGATTGGAATCATCACGTATATGAAGAATAAAAAACAAATCTTGGTTATTTAAATAAAGTATTTTGTGTCTTTATTGCATGATATATGAGGTTGTACTTTGAAATATCAGAAAAATCATAATTAAAGCAAGATTTATTTTCAAAATTTTTGTGGAATTTTATTTTATTTACACAATTATAGCAGATTGGATTCCAATCTTTTTTTATTTCCATTTCAAATGTTTAAAGTGTATAGGAAAATGTGTCCAGCAAAAATTGGTTGCATTTAATTTTAACCGTTTCTATTTAAACGGATTAAATTTTGAATTTAAGAAGACTTTTTTATTTCAAATAGTAAAATTATTTAGTAAATCTAATATATATCAATAATTTTTATCAAATTAAGAGCAAACATTAAAAAATCTCAGTATATTGGTAAAGAAAGGGAAAATACGATTTTATTCCATAAATAATTGCCCAAATTATTGTGAATGTTATAAACCCAATTAAAAACCACATTGAGGCAAAAGTAAAGGGTTTAGTAAGACCATCTATCATTTTAAATAACTTGATTATATAAATTAACATCATAATACTGATTATAAAGAAGATCGTACCGACTTGTCCCTCTATGGCAAAAAATGAGGCAAACATACCAATGATAAAGGATAGACTGTAGGTTAAAACATCATTTCGTGTATTGAATTTCTCTCTTACCTTACTATTCTGCTCCATTCGAATGAATAATAAACCAATTAAAAAGAAACCAGTTGATCCTAACATATGTGAGATAATTTCATCCCATAAATAAATCCCTAATGTTAATTGATCTAATTCAGAGTTAAAAGAGACTATTTGGCCCGCTTCAATCATGTTAGAAACGATATTATTTAATTGATTGGTTACCATATGAGTCATCACCCCATAATTCGTCAATAGAATCGCAATAATGAAAATAAGAGTAATTTTTTTTTTTTCGATTCTTCACTCTTTATATTATGCATTATGGTTATAAAATTGAAATAAAAGAATTTAAAAAATTTTGAACAAAATCACAATCAAACCAGATTTAAATTGTTATCAAGCTTTATTTTACGGGCTTCGATAACTTTGAAATAAAGTTGTTCTTTTTTTTTTTCTGATTCCGCTTGTAAAGCTAAAGCTTCTAACTCTGTGTTTGTAATTTGATTAAGGAAATGATCCCACAAGTTGACTGATGAATTTGAATCTATTGAAACATCATTAATATGCAAACAAAAATATTCTATTAATTCTTCTGTTTTAATATAATAGCGAATTGTTCTCCTATCATATAGAAAATAATGATCAATATAATCCAGTAAATCTTTATTATTCAATTCAAAAAATAGATTCAAAGTCAATTGTAATGGATTTTTTGGAATTGAAAATTCTATAGAAATACCCTTTGATAAGATATCAGGAAGAGAAATTAATGGATTTCCAGAGAGTATTAATTCATCTAATTGGTGTATACTCCAAATCGACTCGGGAAGAGTGGTTAACTTATTTTGTGAAAGATCTAATGCATCTAATTGAGATAAATTACCTATTGATTCAGGAAGAGAAGTTAATTGATTTCCTGAAAGTTCTAAATTTGTTAATTCTTGCAAATTACCTATTGATTCGGGAAGAGAAGTTAATTGATTTTTTGAGAGTTCTAAATTTGTTAAGTGCTGCAAATTACCAATTGACTCGGGAAGTATGGTTAAATTATTTTGTTCAAGACCAAAAATTCTTAATTTTGATAGATTTCCCACCAATTCAGGAAGATTTGCTAATTGATTCTTTCTAAGACTAAGTATTTCAAGTTTATACAAATTGCAAATCGAATCGGGAAAAGTTGCCAATTTATTATCTGAAAGATATATTACTACTAGTCGTGATAAATTGCCAAAGGATTCAGGAAGGGAAATTATTTGATTTCCTTGAAGTTCCAAATGGGTTAAATGCTGCAAATTACCAATTGACTCAGGAAGTGTGGTTAAGTTATTATGTGATAGTTCTAATTCCAATAATTTAGTCAAATTTCCTATCGACTCAGGAAGGTAGGCTAAAGCGTTTTCAGAAAGCCATAAATTTTCTAATTGCTTTAAATTTCCAAAGGATTCAGGAAGAGTAGCTAATTTAGTATTAGAAATTGCAATTGTATTTAATTGATGTAAATTCCCAAAAGATTCTGGAAGATGATTTAATTGTGTATTACATATTCCAAAATTTTCCAATTTATTTAAATTTCCAAAGGATTCAGGAAGAGTAGATACTTGATTGTCTGAAAGATCCAAACTAGTTAATAGATTCAAATTACCAAATGATTGGGGAAGAGTAGTTAATTGCGTTTTTAAGAGTTGCAAATCCGTTAATTTGATTAGATTTCCAAAGGATTCAGGAAGGATTGTCAATGGATTATTATTAAGCCAAAATTTCTGTAATTGTCGTAAATTCCCAATCGAATCAGGAAGATTTTCTAATTTATTCCAGTCAATTTCCAATCTTGTTAATTTTGGTAAATTGCCTATCGAATTAGGAAGAGTCGTCAACCTATTTTGTGAAAGATAAAGTTCTTCTAAGTTTATCAAATTATCAATCGTTTCAGGAAGAGAAATAATTTGATTTCCTTTAAGTTCCAAAATTTTTAATTGCTTTAATTTGCCAATCGACTTAGGAAGTGATTCAATTTTATTTTGACTAAGATCTAAACTTTTTAATTGTGAAAGATTCTCAATCCCATCAGGAATCGAAGTTAAATGGTTCTTAGAGATGACTAATTTTGTTAATTGAGTTAGATTTACTATCGAATTTGGCAGGTTTGAAACCTTAGTATGAAAAAGATAAAATTCTTTTAATTGATGAAAATTTCCAATCGATTCAGGTAGAAAATCTAAATTTCCTGAGAGTTCTAAATATGTTAATTGTGTAAAATTGCCAATGAAATCTGAAATGTTAATTAAATTACAATTGAGTGCTAATTTTTTTAATTTAATTAGATTTCCAATCGAATCAGGGATATTGGTTAAATTTTTATCCAATATTAGCAATCCTGTAAGATTAGAAAGCTGACTCACCAGTTCAAGGTATTCTGAAGAAGTTATTTCAAATAATCTTAATGTTCCACCAAATTTTATAGTATTAAGATTATCCACCATCTTTGAAAATTGATCTAATGATAATTGACCACAACGTACTTCAAGTTCAGATAATAATCTCCCAAAATTAATTCCATTAAATTGTTCTATTATCCTCATTAAATATTTCTTTCTTTCTTCTAGTGAGAGATTAGGAAAATCTGCCATTATATCTTGATAAAATACATTGTATTAAAAATCTTATGATGTAATTAAATATAACATAATATAAAAGTAAATTATTAATAATTCACTTAATTTAAGTTGATAATGAATGGATTACTTAAGGTTTGACTTAAGGGATTAGAAAAAGGGTTAGAATAAATTCTACTAAAAGAGCTAGATTGCATTAAAAAATCTCAGTATATTGGTAAAGAAAGGGAAAATACGATTTTATTCCATAAATAATTGCCCAAATTATTGTGAATGTTATAAACCCAATTAAAAACCACATTGAGGCAAAAGTAAAGGGTTTAGTAAGACCATCTATCATTTTAAATAACTTGATTATATAAATTAACATCATAATACTGATTATAAAGAAGATCGTACCGACTTGTCCCTCTATGGCAAAAAATGAGGCAAACATACCAATGATAAAGGATAGACTGTAGGTTAAAACATCATTTCGTGTATTGAATTTCTCTCTTACCTTACTATTCTGCTCCATTCGAATGAATAATAAACCAATTAAAAAGAAACCAGTTGATCCTAACATATGTGAGATAATTTCATCCCATAAATAAATCCCTAATGTTAATTGATCTAATTCAGAGTTAAAAGAGACTATTTGGCCCGCTTCAATCATGTTAGAAACGATATTATTTAATTGATTGGTTACCATATGAGTCATCACCCCATAATTCGTCAATAGAATAGCAATAATGAAAATTAGATTATAGTTTCTTTTAGTTTTTATATCAGTTCCTTGAGGTAACATTACCAACAACCAATTAAACGCGTAGAAACTTGTTATGGTGAAAGCAATACCAATGAAAATGATATCTAGAATTTCAGATAATTCCATGGAATAAAAGACTTTTTTGCCTGATTCAGCAAGTATAAAAGGTATTTTAATTTCAGGAAGAAAAAGACGATAAGTTAAACCGATTATATAAAATAATCCATAGGCACCATAAAAATATAAAATAACATTGCGTGAACTTTCATGAATTATATCCAATCCTAAATCTTCTTCATCTTCCATAATATTTGGCATGATTAAGTTTCCGTTTTTTATAACAAATCAGTAAATCTTGAATATAATAAAACTTCATTGCAAAAAAAAGTACAGTTATTGAGATAATCAGGAAATATCAATATTTTTTTTTTTGATCACTCTAATTTCGATTTTAGTTGAGTATACATCGTTTTCGGTTTATATTATCCGGTTATTTGCTTTATGGGGGTTATTTTTCTTACTCGTTGCTTCGTTAATGACTCCTTTTTTAAAGGAAATATATACATATTTTGGCGCTTCCTTTATAAAAATTCACCATATTTTTGCTATTGCGGGGATTATCTTTTCAACTCTCCATCCCCTTACTTTTGCAATTCAGCAAGTTAGTGCCGCCGT
>CAYPTZ010000284.1:0-5320 GCA_964413395.1 uncultured archaeon
TGGAATTATACAATTTTTCCAAAATTTGAATAGGTTATTTCATCATGAGTCCTAAAAATACGTTGTAGATTAGATAATGAATTTATATCAATAACTAAAAAATATAGAGTTCTAAGATTGATAGAAATAATATTATTTTGAATTTTTCTTTTTAGATATAAGTATTAAAAATTAGTAACGACGAAATACTAAAAAAGAATATAATATAATACTGTATTTAGTTGTTCATGAATTCCCGGAATTCATGATTCCAGCACAATTATTTTTAATTATTTGGGGAGGCTTTACTAATATGGGTAAATTAAACTTGAAAACACTTGAAGATACTGAGATATTTGCACGAGAATCAATTGATGGATTAATTAAATGGATGAAGGCATTAGACAATCCTAAAAGATTTGAAATTTTGATCTTATTACTAAATGAGACTAAAACATTTCAAAAATTAATGGAAGAAACAAATCTTCAAAAAAGTGCCTTAGGAAATCACTTAAACATTTTACAAAATAATTCTTTAATTGAAAAAATTTATCGAGGACTTTATTGCATCACTATAGATGGGGAAGAATTAATTTCGGCATTAACTGAATGCTATCTTCAAACAAAAGTGCGTGAACAAGCAAGATTAGAGAAAATTCAAAAGATTTTACATAAAATTTCTAACCCAGGAGAAGAAATAAAAATGAATCAAAACACAAATAATTTAAGTTATATTCCAAAAAAGATGAATATACTTGAAGGAATAGATAAATTGAGTTGGGGCACGAATAAAGAATGTACTTTTATTGGAGCTCTTGAAATAGCTTTGAAAAAAATGGGTGAAACCTACGATTATATTGATTTGATGGGTTTATCAGGAATGGCTTTCCGATTTTATTTCCATCACCCTGAATGGTGTGCAAGCTCACCCGATGGAGCGCTTAATCTTTATCCATCAAATATAATGAATGCAATTGGATATAAAGGGATTATTTATTGTATAAATGAGATTTATAATGATCAAAAGATTAATTTGATTAAAAAGGATGAAATGATTTCTATTATTCGAAAAGAAATTGATGAAGACCGACCTGTAGTTGCAATGGATTTAATTAGCCCTCCAGATTGGGGAGTTATCACAGGATATGTTGATGAAAAATTACTATGTCGAACGTATTATGATAAACAAGAGAATTCAATACGGGTGGCATTAGAAGAAATATATGATTTGAAACCAATCACTAAAGGAACTATGGAAAATTACAATATTGCAGAAAATTTCCCTGATGAGATTTTTACATTAAAAAAGGTAAAAGATATATCTAGTTATATCAAAAAGGTCCGTGATATTTTAAAATTTGAAAAAAATAATATTGAAAAAGTTCAAATTCCTCCATATTACAATGGAATCCATGGATTAACAAAGTGGATCGAGGATCTCAGAAATGACGAAAAATATTCTAAAATGGATGAAAAAGAATATATTCAAACCTGGCAACTTAATTTTTGGATCTATAATTCTCTCCATGATAAAAGAAAAAGCGCTTATGAATTCTTCATGAGAATTGAAAAATTAAAAGATTGGACTGATAAAGAATTAGAATTAATTGGAGAAATTAAGAATCATTATGAAAAAATTAAAAATCTATTATTTGATAAGTGGATTTATTGCCCATCTCCAATGGCACTGCATAAAGATGAAAATCGGATTTGGATTGCTGGTGATAGATGGATAAATGGGATAATTTGGACAAAAGAGATGCGAATAGGGCAAGCAGATGCACTTGAAAAAGTGTGTCAAATTGAGAAGATAATTGGAAATAAATTACGAGAATTTCATTCCGTTTCTGATAAATAATCAAAGTTTCTAACTCAGATTTATTATTTTAAAGTATTACAATTTCCTTCATGAACTTTTTTTTGGAAATTTTTTATTATTTCTATTTTTTTTTGTTTTGAAAAAGATTTTAATTCATATTCACGTTTCATTGCCTCACTTCTGGATAATTGGGTTTCAAAAAAAACTAGATCAATAATTTTTCCTCGAGTATATTTTGCACCTTTCCCTGTTCTATGTTGATCAACCCGTATCATTAAATCTTGAGTCGAACCTGTATAATAAGAGATTTTACTTGTATTTATACTCGTACATTTCAAAATGTAAACATAATATACACCTATTTTCTTCAACTCCGAAATAAATTAACTAAATTAAGCATTGTTTATATATACTAAATTTCTTTTTTTTTGAAAGGATTCAAAAATTTCATTTGAATATTCATTTTTTATATAAATCATGCCAACATTATTAAATAACGCTAACCAAAATGATGGTTTTTCTTAAAAGACAATCATTCTATTATTTTTTAATTTGATTTTAACTATGAAAATTATTAAGGAACACATAACCAATTTACACTATAGGAGATTTTCTATAATTTCATATTATTCAGATTAATTAAATATCTACAAAACAAATTAATACATACTTGAAGGATTAAATATGCCAGAAGGAATAGTAATCATAGATTGGGATGAATTTGAAGGAGGAGTAATTTCATTTAAATACCCAGATATCGAAGTACCTGTGAATTTAGTTCAGCTACTCCAAATTTCGCATTCATTTAATCCCGGTTTAATAACAATTCAAGAAGATGATTTTCATGCATTATCAATAGGCAATGAAACACTTCAAAAAGTCATTGTATTAATCTTAAATAAATTTGAAGATGGAACTGATTTTACTGAAATTATTCACACTATTAATAAAGCAGTATCTGATAATGTTAATGAAAGTAATTTAAAAAACGAATTAGAAAGATTATATGGTCTATCTCAATCAGTTTTTAAAGCCAGAGAAGCAGTATTAACAAAATTGGCGAATGAAGTCACTTCATTAAAAAATAAAGAAATAGATCAAAAATTATCGTTAGAATGGTTAATTAAAATAGAAGAATCTCTTAAAATGAAAATAATTTTAATTTTATTGAGATATGGCCAAATAACCTTGGAAAAATTAAAAGAATATTTAATATCTTTTGATGAAGAAAAATTAAAAAGTACAACAGAAGAATTAGAAAAAGACCAAATTTTTGAAATAAGGGATAATTTGCTAACTTTATTGATTCATTTCAAGATGTAATGATTGTATTAATTTGATAATGTGATGTATTACTTTTTTTTATATCAAAATTATTCCGTAATTTCATCATGAAATTTGTCATTTCATGTAGATTTTTTAATTTTACCTTTAAAATAAGATCATAATCACCATATATTAGATGTACTTCTTCAATATCTTTCATTTCTTTAAGTTTAATAAAGTTATCTTCAGTTGAATTAGAATCGGACACCAATAATACAAATGCAACTACCGTTTCTTCTTGCTCCCTAGTAAAATGATATCATTTGGTTTTTTTTAAAAAATAATAGCGATAGATTTTTAGATATTAATGGGATTTTGAAAGATTTTTAATCGTTTGGAATAACTATCATAAACTTGCACATTTTTGTATCTGGATTTGATAATCTACATTCTAATTCTTGAGCAAAACAATGTTTGTGAGTTATTTTTTCCACAATGCCTGCAAATAATCCTGCTTCAAATGAGCAAAAGCCTTGAATTTTCATCTTAGCGGGGATTTCGATATGTTTACATGACGAACATTCCTCTAAACCAAAGATTATATGGTCTTTATTCTCCTCAAGCAAATGAAATTGTCCTAGATGGTATTTTTTAGTATTTTCTTCTAAGGTTTCATATAATTTTTGATCTTCTGGATAATCTTCTTCTATAGTACTCCCAAGTTCATGTCCTATAAAATAAAATATTGCATCTAGTTGATTTCCTAATGCATATAATGCCCCAATTTTTAGATCTCCAATATTTTCCCCTTGCTTAAGGAGTAATTTCATTTTTTTTAACATTCCTTCAAGCAAAATTCTATTCATAATACTTTCCTTCTTTTCTCCAATTTTATTTATAATGATTGTGATTATTAATTTTATTTAATTTTAATAGATTTTATTCATCATCAAACGAAACTGATGAAAGAAATCCTTGTAATATAGCATCCGTTAATTCATTTTTATCAATTATAACTGTTAACCTTGTTCCTCCAATGATTATTGTAGGGACAGAAAAAACATTATGTTTTCTTGCAGTTTCAATTTCTTCAGCAATATTTATTTTTCTAATTCTTAATTTATTACCGAACATGGAAACGTTAATTTCATTTAACATTCGTTCAACATTTTTACAAGGAGCACAATAGGGGCTACTGAAATAATGTATTAATGGATATCCCATAGAGCTACCTAAACCTCCTTGATGTTTTTTTTTTGTTTTGTAAATATTTATGTAATAATAGTGTCTTCGTTAATTCATCTTTCTTTAATTCTGATTTTATTTCTAATATTCTAATATTTGTCAAGAGCATTCTTCACGAGGATATCAATAATAGAATTAAATGCATCTTGGACCTGTTTTCCTGTTTTTGCGGAAGTTAAATAGATACTTAAAAATCCATATTCTTTAGCGATCTTTTGAATTTCCGTTTGATCATATGCTTCATCATCTATCAAATCACTCTTATTTGCAAAGCATACTGTTGGCAAATCTCCGCAATAACTACTTATATCTCCAATCCAATCCTTGATATTATGCATAGTCTCTTCACGAGTCAAGTCATACACCATTATAGTCGCTTTTGCACCACTATAAAAGGTAGGTCGCATAAATTTAAATTCACTTTGCCCTGCAATATCCCAAAAGAATAATCTTGCTCGAATATTATTGTCTTCACCAACAATCTTTTCATATCGACTAAATTGAGCACCTAATGTTTTAATGTAATCTTTGTTAAAAGAGCCTTGGGTGAAACGCTTAATCAAGGAAGTCTTCCCAGCTGCGCCGTCACCAATTACACATATCTTGAAAATAAAATCATTTGTAAATTCTTCATCTGCCATATTTTTCACATTTCATATTAATTTTCATTTCCAATCTTGATGTATAAAACTTAGTGAGAATCTCTTATAAAAATTTATTTTTTGAGAAATAAGCCTCACTGGAAAAAAGATGAAATTAACTATTGAATTTAAAAGCAACTTTAAAATATTTACATTTTAGTAAAAACCCAATAAATGAACAAAAAAAAAAAAGCAATATTTTCAAGTTCAATTACTATTTCAAGTTATATCATTAAATTTTTATCTAAATTGAAAGAAAGTTAAATATAATCTGCATATCTATACAACTTGTTAAAAATATCAAAGTATTATTATTTGATAAAAAATGGATTCCATTAAATTTATATTGACTGACGGTCAGTCAGTCAGT
>CAYPTZ010000285.1:0-5284 GCA_964413395.1 uncultured archaeon
AAATATGAAAAGAATCTGTTTTGTAATGAATCATTTTGGTTATTTGGAAAATATTCTAACAATTTGTTTATTATTTCTTCAATATTATTCTGAAATCCACTTTTAATAAATTTCTGAGTAGTTTCATGGAATAATTGTATAAAAGATGTAATTTCAGATATATATTTGGCCATTTTTAATTTAAATTGATTGAAATCAATTGAGTTTCCATCTGTTCCTGTGTCTTCAATTAAACATTTTAAAATTACAATCAATAATTGTTTTTGAGTATCATCAATAGTTCCTGTGTTTGCTATATTGAGCAAATTTGAAGTTAAGTGATAAGTATTTTTTGATATTACATGAGATGAACTCTGATTTATTTTATATTTCAAAAAATCAAATTGTTCATCATCATCTAATGCAAATTTGACCAATCTAAATTGAGGATTCTTGATCATTATTTCCTTTGATTCCCAATTAACTCCTTTTTGAATATTCATTGATAAATAAGGATCAAATTTTTGTGTTTCCTGTAATCCAACTAATTTCTTATTCCATTTTCCTTCAATAACATTTCCTTGTAATTTTAATGCAAAACGTTTTGCAAATTTTGTTAATATTTTTTGTTTCTTCTCTGAATTTAATTCTTTTCGATTAATCGCTTCTTCAACTTCAAAATACAATTTTCCTAAATTAGATATTGCTTGTTTTGCTTTCTTATTATCCAAAATGCTCATTTCTGGAGCTAATAAAAGTAACAATGTGTTACAATCTTTATATTCACCTGGAATATATAACATTGATTTAGGCATTAAATTAACATGGTCTGAATTAGCAAAATTTTCAAGATCAAATTCAATTGAATACAGTTTACATCCTGCATAATCTCTTAACATTGAATTATATGCATTCAAATAATTTAGAACATCCTTTATTAAACTTTCAGTTTTTTGAGCAGACAAGCTTCCTATTCCAACAATTTCTCCCACTTCAATATTTAGTTGACCTTTAAAGCCAAAAATTACAGATAATTGTTTTTGAAGTTCAGAATGTGTTGTTAATGCCATTTATAGTTCATCCATAATAATTATTACTAAAATTTTACTATTTGAATATTTTTTTTTATTCCCTAATATATTTGGTTTATTAGAGACTTAAGTATTATTTTAAAAATATCTCCAATAAGATGTAATTAAATTATTCTCTAAAAAATAGTCTAACGTTGTTGGTAGATTGTATAGTTCGATATTAATATTTTCTTTCTTACAAATTGATTGTATTGTATTGATAATTTCATCAATATTCAAGATCTTCTTTTTTTTAAAAACATCTAATAATTTTTGTTGGATATGGTTTAGTTTATAATATTCAACTTCATAATAAGGTATTTGCTTATTGAAAACAAAAATTTCACATTCAAATTCATATCTTATTCTATAAATAGTTTCACGAGTACCATGATCTTCAAAGGCAATCTGCCAAAACTTATAGAAACGGTGAAGTCTTCGTTTTCGGGTTTTAGCTTTTCTCCAATATAATCGGAATGTTTTTTCACTTCTCATTACATCCATTAATTCTGATTTAAATATATTGAAATGTTCACTATATGAATTTTTAAAAAATTTGAGAATTCTTTTAGTATCTTTTTTTTGTAACAAATCAATACTATCAACAAAATTATAAAGATTCACAATAAATTCTCTAGCTAAAATTTTCTGGTTTTCAAAAGGTCCATTCATTAATATTGTCAATACAGCATAAAATGGTTTTAATTTTGCTTCTTCGAATGGTTTATGCAAAATTTCATTAGTTTTGAGACTTATGGCGGTATAGTTTTTTATATTAAAATTGTTTGAATTGTATTGATTATACGATTTCTTATCAAATATTACACAATCATCATAAAAAAAAGGAAAAATATCATTTAAAAAATGGAAAAGAATTTTTAATTTTTCTTGAGATGGATCTTCTCCTATTAAAAATATGGGACTCTCAATAAAACAAGCATAAAATATGAGAAGTAAATCATTTTCGGGTATTATATTTAAAATATGTTCAATTTCAAAACTAATTTTACCAGAGCTTTCCAATATTATTTTTTTAATATTATCATTATTACTTTTAGGAATCAATATGATTTATATTTCGAAAAAACTGAAAAAATTTTCTAAAAATTTATAATTTTTAGTATAAAAAAAGATAATCAGTCTTATTTCCATTGGAACTTTCAAAAAATAAAGAAAACAAAAATTATTCAAAAAAAAAAAAAATATCATTTTTGATATTTTGTTTAACTGACAAATTTTACTGTATAACTAATTTTTATTTAATGAAAATTAATAAATCTAGTCATTATTTTAATGATTTTAATAAAAACATAGGAAATTACAATTATTATATTATAAATGAGACTCCATAACATGATTAATGGGATAATAAATAATAATAAATAATAATGAAATAAGCTATAAATGTAGATTTTTTTATTTTTTTATATTATTTATATTTTAAACTTTTATTATTATTTCTAGAAGATGCAATGGAAATTCATCTCTCTTCCATGACATATTATGTTTTTGACATAAGAATATTTTGGGCTAAATATATGGAGAGGAATTTTCAAAATTTTGTAAAAAAGGTTTTTTAGTTAAAAAAAAACTATTCAGATTTATGAAATTTATTTTTTGTTTTTTTATGCTTATCATCAAGCAATATTTTCAAGTTACTTCTAATGAAATCTGATTTAGGATTATATTCAAGCGCTTTTCTATAAGCTTTTTCTGCTTTTAGTATTTTTCCATTATCAAATAATAAATTTCCGAAGTGAAACCAAAATTTTGAATCATTTGGTTTTATTTCTATAGCTTTTTTATAAGCTTCTTCTGCTTTTTCTATTTCTCCCCTATTTGCAAGAATATTTCCTAAACTAAACCAAGCTTTTTCAAAATTAATTTTTTTCATGTCATTTCTTCACTTTAATTTTCTTTATCAATTTTGAAGTATATAAAAATAAGGTAAAATTTTTCTTTTTTTGATATTATTTTTACAAAATATAAAAATTTTCTTTATAAGGAATTATAAAATATGAAAAAAAACACATAATAAAAAGTTGCTAATAAGCACTATAATTTTTTAGATATTAGCCAAGATTTTGTCTAATTCTGAAGAATTTTTCTTTCGTTTTTCTGAGATTTTATGGAATATTTTATCAATATTCTCGACATCATTACTAATTTTAACATTCTTCCATATTTTCTTTAAGGTTAAAAATTCAGGATAATTATCAATATAATATTCTATTAATTGGATTTTTTCGATTAATGATTTTTCTAATTTTTTGGTCGCTCGTTTCCTAACACTAATAATTTTGTCCCATTTACCATCATCGTTTAATTCCTTTTCATGTCGTTCTAAATATTCATCAATCATTTTTTCAATAACTACCGATTTACGATTTGATCTAGTTTTAGAAGGTGAGTCGTCAGCTAAAATATCTAAAATATCGGAATACTTAATAGGTAGGGTGATCCAGATTTTTTTGCTATCTTTTTCTTCTGAAGTTGGGATATGTTTTGTAACTTTAGCTGAACTACTCATTTGATTCACCATTACTAATATTTTGAATTATTAACCCGATATTAATCGACCAAAAAAATGTCAAGGACTTAATAACCGACATATTTATATAGGTGACTTTCATATATAAATATAGTGTTAAAGTTGCTTATTAGCAATTCATAGCTAATTTATAGCTCTGACACAAAAATAAAAAGTGTGTGAAAAATGGTTGATTTAACAAAATTTGAAGATGGTTTAATATTTAGTCCATTACAGCGGGAATTATTAAACATTTTAGAGAAAAATGGTCCAATGACAAGGTCAGATTTAGTAAAAAACGTAAGTCATCCTAGAACAACTGTCTATGATAACTTAACAAGGTTGCAAAACCATCAACTTATTAATAAATATTCTCGACCTACAAATTCTCGAGGTAGACCATTAGTATTTTTTAAATTGGTTGAAAATTGAAAATATCCGTTTTTTTGAGATTAGGAAATTAAAGAAAATACTTTTTTCTTTTTTAATATATATAAAGGATGATCCTTATAATATGTCGATGGGATAAAATATGGGATACTTACAAAAATTTGAAAGCATATTGAAATATGAAAATATTTCAAATCGATTGGTTAAAATTACTCAAAAGCAACCAACAATTATTTCTAAGAGCTTCATAAAAGTTAATAAAGAAAATTTAGTAATGAATTATAATAATCTTCTAAATGCAAATTTCCGATCTATTTTTTCAAAATATATTTATACAATTAATCAGAATTAGATTTCTTTGGCTAAATTAGTAAGATTTTTTTATCCGTTTTAAATCGATATTTTTAAACCTAATTCATAAATATTTAGTAAATGATAGTTAATGCGGATTTCTTTGAAGGTGTAAATCGGTTAATTACAAATTTTACCTCTAATACTGATTATTATATTATTGTAGTGATTTGGATCCTGTTATTTTTTGGTGTTTATAGTATATTTTGGGCTTTTTTTCTTAGAGTCAATAATAATATTAAAACAGGAGATTTAATATCAAGACTTCTCATAAGTTGCTTATTGTTTTATTTTCTGTGGTTTATAATAGATCTTTTACATATCAATATTGTAGTAAATAATTAATTTATTCCAATATTATCAATGATCAATGGAAACTGAAATAATTCGAATAGATCCTGATAATATAAATCCAAATGATTTGAAAAAAGCAGTAAACCTAATTAAAAAAGGAGAAGTTGTTGCTTTTCCAACAGAGACAGTATATGGATTAGGTGCCTCAATTTATTGTAAATCCGCAATACAAGAAATATTTAATCTTAAAGGTCGTCCTATGGATAATCCTTTAATTGTTCACATTAGTGATATGAATATGCTAGATGATTTGGTTTTAGATATTTCTGAATCATCTAAATCAATATGTAAAAAATTCTGGCCTGGACCACTTACTATTTTGTTTAATAAATCAGAAAAAGTATCAAATTATATTACAGCAGGACTTTCCACAGTAGCTATTAGAATGCCTTCTAATAAAATAGCGATTTCTTTAATAAATCAATCAAAAGTTCCAATTGCAGCTCCTAGTGCAAATCTCTCAAGTAAACCAAGTCCTACTTCTGCACAGCATGTATATGATGATTTTAAATCAAAAATAGCTTTAATTATTGACGGTGGTAACTGTCATTTTGGAGTTGAATCAACTGTAATTGATCTTCAATCTTTACCTCCAAAAATTTTAAGACCA
>CAYPTZ010000286.1:0-5264 GCA_964413395.1 uncultured archaeon
ATATTCCAATTGAGGCAATCATTCCAGGAAAATCTTCAGGTTTAGTTTCTTTTCGGACTAAAATTAATCTTTCTCCCGCTTTTTTAAGTTCAATTGCACGTTTACAATCAAATACTGCTTTAGCGGTGACGGCTCCTGGTGATGCATTAAAACCTTTAACAATTGGTTGTTTTTTTTCATTTGGAGATATTCTTTTATGGAGTAATTCTTCAATTTTTTCAGGAGCAACTCGAAGAACGGCTGTTTTTTCATCAATATAGCCTTCACCCATCATATCGATAGCAATTTTAACTGCAGCAGTGGCAGTTCGTTTTCCAACTCGAGTTTGTAAGAAGAATAATTTTTTATTTTCAACAGTGAATTCACAATCTTGCATATCTTTGTAGTGATCTTCTAATTTATTAGCAAGTCCAAAGATTTCAGCAACAATTTCTGGTTTTTCTTTTTGTAAATCATCCATAGTCATAGGAGTTCGCACACCAGCAACAACATCTTCACCTTGGGCATTGATTAAAAATTCACCCATGATTTTCTTTTCTCCATCCATTGGAGATCGGGTAAATAATACACCAGTTCCTGAATCATCATTTAGATTTCCAAAGACCATTCGCATAACATTTACAGCAGTTCCATAATTAGGAATTTTATTCATTTTTCGATAAGCTACTGCCCGTTCACTATTCCATGATACAAAAACAGCACTTATGGCACCATTTAATTGTTCCCATGGATCTTCAGGAAAATCAGTAGAAAGTAATTTTTTATATTCAACTAAATATAAATCGCCAAGATCTTTCATTTCAGCAGCGTCTAATTCAATATCGAGTTTTTTTCCTTTTTCTTTTTTATAATCTTCCATAATTTCATCATAAGGTTCTCTTCCAGTCCCCATAACAATATCAGAATAAGACATGATAAATCTTCTCCAAGAATCCCAAGCAAAACGTGCATTACTTTCTGCCATCTTTTCTGCAATTGCTTTTGACATACCTAAGTTGAGAACTGTGTCCATCATCCCAGGCATAGAGACTGGAGCTCCTGAACGAACAGATAATAATAGAGGTTTTTCATTATCACCGAAAATATAACCACTTTTCTTTTCGAGTTTATGGATACTTTCAACACTTTCTTCCTTTAAGCCTTTTGGCCATTCATTAGACTCGGCATAAACTAAACTATTTTTACATGGAATTACGTATCCGTATGGAATAGGTAATCCTAAGGAGGTCATATTTGCAAGGCCCGCACCTTTGCCTCCGAAAAATTCTTTTAATTCTTGAGTTGAACCAAATTTAGAAGGATCAACTTCATCAAACATATAGACTAACTTTTCATTTGCCATATAGATCAACACTATTTATGTAATTTCTCAAAATCGTAAAAAACTAAATGAATCTGAGTTAATTCAAGGTTTTTAAATTAAGGAAATGATTAAAGATTTTCGATTTTTAATCAAGGATCTCCACGTTTTCGGCTTTGAATCAAAGAAATACTAAATTTTCCTTTGGTTAAAAATATATAATAAAATTTTTGAAAAACAATCTGAAATAGTATATTTAAAATTATTAAAAATGAATAAAAAAAAATTATTCCATCCTTTTTTTATTTCTAAATAAAATCAATATGGTCAAAATTGAAAAGATTCCTAAATAGAAATTAAAACCCGGAATTCCACGTGGTGATTCCCATGGTTCTTCACCACCAGCCCAATAATCAACATTATCATCATTTTTTTCTATATCAGTTAATGAATCTCCTTCCCCATCAACAACTAAAATGATAGCAGTATATCCTTGAACAACTATCCCATATTCAATCGCTAAATTAATAATTTCTACTTTATTCTCATTATTAATATTATTTTTTAGCAAGCAATTTATTCGTTGTTGAGCCCAAAGACGCTCAAGATGGGCCATTTCTCCAGTTCCATTTTGAGCATTATTAAGATAAGTTTCAGGTCCATTCTCATATGTGATTGAAGTAGAAATTTGAATATTACTTGAATATTTCCCAGAAATTATAATTTCACTCCCATTTAGAAATGGAGTATTGCTCAAAGGCACAATATTTGCAATTTCTGTGCCACCACTTATTGTGATGGAATAATCACTCGCAGAACAAACTGAAAAGCTTTTATAGAAATCTAATAATTTTGTTGAAGCTTCTGTATTTGGTTCAATATAAATATAATATCCATGATTATTTGAAGCTAGACTAACTAATAATCCTTCATCTATACCAGTTCCAAATCCAATAGATGATATCGAAATACTTCCAGTTTGTTTTTCAGACACATCTTGTAATATAGAAGCACTATCTGTTATTCCAGCAGTTGGCATTCCATCAGATAATACTAACATTATTTGATTTTTATTAGATTCAATAAAAGAATCCATACCATCAAGACATCCTGAATGAAAATTTGTAGAACCAGAAGCTACTATATTATTAATAAAAGATTTGGCAACCTGAATATTACTAAGAGTGGCACTTTGTGTCGTGTCCCATAATTTATTCGTATTTGATGCAAATGTGATAATGTTAAATGAATCTTCTTCATTCAATTCCTGGATCATTGAATTAAAAGCAATTTTAGCTTGATCAATTGGTTGACCGCTCATTGAACCAGAATTATCTATCACAAAAACAAATTCTCGTGCAATAATAGTACTCGTTTCTTGAATTTCTTGAATCTCAGGAGCTAGCAAATAGCTAAAATAATTTATTTGTCCATTATTATAAGTTAATAATTGACTTCCGCCCGATTGAACTGATAATCTATAAATTAATTTTAGATCTTTACTAATAATTTCTGGATATGTCGACGAATATTGAATATTCAAACCATTATTAATGGGAGTGCTTTGAATTTGCCCCAATCCTTGAATAGAGTATCCTATTATATTAGAATAATGAGATATTATATTTAAGTCGATATTTAAAATTGATGTTAGTGAATCTTGAAATCCAAATGGAAAATTTAAATTATATATCCCTAAATTACGCTTCAATATTCCTTCAAAATATATTTTTACTGTCGCTTTGACAGATGGTTCTACATACATTTCAAGAGCATATCCAAAATCAAAACTGCGAATTAATACTGCGGATTTTTCTTCTTTAATTGCATTATTATAATCTTGAATTGCCTCTTCTTCAATTTTTACTACCCCATAATATATTGTTTCTCCCATTTGAACAGAAATATTATGGAGTCTTAAGCCATTTTGTAGACCAAAATCTAAATACAAAAATTTTTCAATATCTGAATTGGTATTATCAATCACAAACTCATATGTAATATCAGCAAAATTATCTTTTATATCGCCAGATATTGAAACACTTTCAATTAGCCCATCAGATTCTTCAGCATTACTCAAAGAAATTGATGAAAAAACACTTGATAATATTAATATAAAAATTAAGATATTCAGAAAATGGAATTTATTGGATTTTGTTTTCATTTTTAATTACCTTTATTTTTATCCATTCAAAAGGTCAAATATCAATAATTGATTATCTAATTCAAAAATTATATTCAATTCTGAAGAAAATTTCTGAAATAAATTTTCATAAAAATCTTAAATATCTGATACTTCGTAGTAAGATTTCGTATAATATTGGCAATCTTTTTGAATGGATAGAGATAGTAATAATATCTCCTCCCTATTATTTAAACTTATTAGAAAATTAGCCCGCAAATGGTTATGCGGATAAATTATATAGAAAATATTTCCGCAATATATTTTATAATAATTAACTTTATGATAGAAATTTTCTATTAGGTCAAATTAATGCTGTGATTATGGCATACTGATATTTATAAAAAAAAAACATCCACTTTCAAAAAAAAATAGAAGATTCAGGAAAAAAAAATAATGCAAATTAGGGAAATAAAATTCAAGTTTATTATTATCAATATATTATTTCTGATACCATTAATAGTATCCGTCAACCTTAATGATCCTGATAAGCTTGAAATTACCAAAACAGAAGATATTTTTACAGTGCATTTGAATGAAGATGTTCCAAATATTGATATAAATAATTGGAATGTGTCATTAACTGGAGCGATTGAAAATGAATTAACTTTTTCATACACTGATTTTTTAGCATTACCTCATACTTCAATCGACGCTACACTGCGCTGTGTTGAAGGATATTATGCTTATGCAACTTGGTCAGGAGTTACTTTAGAAACCATACTAGAATTAATTACTCCAAATGCAACTATTCTTGATATTGCTTTTATTGGTGCTGATGGCTATTCAAGTTCCTTAAGTTTAGATGATATTGATACTAGCCAAGTCATTTTAGCTACGAAAGTAAACAATGTAAACTTGACACCAGAACTCGGATATCCCCTCAGAATTGTAGCACCAGGTCATTATGGCTATAAATGGGTAATGTGGATAACAGAAATTCAATTTGTTAGTTCTGATTATATTGGATTTTGGGAGTCTCGAGGATGGCCAGACAATGCCCAATATAATGAACCTAATAACAGAGTTATAATTACAGATTGGCGAATTCATGCAATTTTATTATCTACGGCATTTTATTTTGGTTGTTTTTCATGGCTTTTAGGAATGAAACCTAGATTTGTTGAAAATAGCACACTTTCATATCCAAAATTATTTAAACGGAAAGCTCATATTATTTCAGGAATGATCTATGGGATATTATCACTTTGTACAACTGGATTGTGGATCTATAGGTCAATATTATTAAAAGGAAATTTAAGCTGGAAATTTCATGCAATCACTGCAGTGATTTCAACCATATTTTTGCTTTTATCAATACCAACCCTAATGTGGAGAAAAAAACACCATCAAGATTTCTTTAAATATAATCGACATTCTATATTGACAACATTATCCTTATTATTTATGGGATTGACAATTTTATCTAGTATATCGTTCTTTTAAATAAATATAGATATACATTTTCAAAATGAACAAATTATTATAAGAGATCTAAATGTTATCGATGATCTTATCTTGGTCTATAAAAAATTATCGTTAAAAGAATCGAATTCTAAACTTAAAGTAATCCTAAAGTTTTCTTTTTACTTTTTTATTGTGAGTTACAGTAAATCCATTAAATTGAATTTTTTTTTTTTCTTACCCTCAACATTTTATGTCATAGATTTAAATAGGTTGATACAGAATTGGAATATGAACCTTTTCTTAAGCTAAGAAAAATATGATAAAAATGAGAAAATAATACAACTTTATAGATAAGAAAAAAAAAAGTATAAAAAA
>CAYPTZ010000287.1:0-4103 GCA_964413395.1 uncultured archaeon
CGGTGGACATGTCAATATTAATGTCCAAGATTGTCCACAATAATATCATGCGTAAGAAATTGCAAATAAAATATCTATAATTTGTCCAAGGTGATATCGATCAATCTGACTCTGATTCATTTGAGCAAAATGGGATTTTATTATATCTGCGGAGAAAGATGCTTGAGATTCAATAAAACTCACAGGATATTCATTAAACATTGGCATCATAATTACGTTAAATAGAACAAGAGCAATAATACTGATGATTTGTATATATTTCAGGAATTTATCTGAATTTTTTTTTGAGTGTCCATACTATTATCTCAATGATTTTACAAGTGGAATATTTGATTCTTTATTTAAAATCTTTATCAGATAATTCCGAATATATTTTCGATTCATTTAGAACATGGTAAATTTTCTCCGATAATTTGGACAATTTATCATATTGAAGGTTATTTTCTTCTATAGGATCCCAAAATTTTTCCATTTGACTCATTTGTTCAGAAGCTTTATTTATATCAGGAAATTCTCCAGTACCATATGCAGCAAGAATTGCAGCTCCAACAGCGGTAGAATCCTCAATTTTTGGTCGTGTACAGGTAATATTTAATACGTCTGCAATTATTTGATTCCATAAACTCGATCTACTTCCACCACCAGTTACTCGGAGATCTTGAGGTTTAAAACCAAGCTCTTCAAAGATTTTAATATTTTTCTTAATTTCGTAAGCAACTCCTTCTAATATTGATCTATATAGATCCTTTGTCTTATGTGCTAAACTAAGTCCATAAAAAATACCTTTCGCCTCTGGATTCCAATGCGGTGCACCAGCCCCAATTAAATGTGGTATAAAAATTAAGCCTTTAGAACCTACTTGAGATTGTGCAGCTTGTTGGGTAATAATATCATAAGGATCAATGAAATTTCCTCTTGTTTTTTGAATATATGATTCTAATAATTCAGCAGCCCCAATGTTATCTCTAGCCCATTTCAAAGCAGCTCCTGTTGAAAAAAGGCTTGCTTCCTGTACCCAAGAATCCGGAATTACACCACAACTACAAAGGACTCGTTTCTTTGGATCAAATGTAGGTTTATTTAAATAACCTAAAATGAAAGATCCAGTTCCAGTTGTACATTTCATTCTTCCTGATTGAACAACTCCAACACCAAGAGCGGCACATTGTTGATCTCCCCCACCAGTTACTACTATGGTTTTTTTTGAAAAACCTGTTTCAGATGAAATGATGTTCCCTACTACTTTTCCTGAGGGAACAGCATCAGGTAGTTTATTAAGATCAATATCCATTAGATTGGCAATTTCATCAGACCATTTACACAAATTAATATCAAAAAGCATAGTTCTTGAAGCATTTGAATAATCCGTTATGAATTTTCCCGTTAATTTATATAAAATATAATCATGAACCAATAAAAATTTATGAGTCCTTTTGTAAATATGTGGTTTTTCATTTTTGAACCAGAGAATCTTAGAACTACTAAAATAAGGATCAATAATTAATCCTGTTTTATTATATATTTTATCTTCGCCAATTGTCTCTTTAATCCATTGACATTCTTGTATTGTTCTTCGGTCTTGCCAAACAATAGCATTGTGTAAAGAATTACCCTTTTCATCAACAGGTACGATAGTTTCCCTTTGATTTGTAATTGCAACACTCAATATGTCTTCAGTATTGATCTTTGCTTTTTTAATCGCATTTATTATTGATTTTTGAACAGCATGCCACCAAAATTCAGCATTTTGTTCCACCATAGTAATAGATGGATAGAAAGAGTTCCATTCTTGATAATCATAAGCAATAATTTGTCCATTTATATTGAAAATCAGACAACGGGTTCCTGAAGTTCCTACATCTAAGCTTGCAACATATTTCATTGGATTCACCAGGTCATTCTTTATTTTTATATATTATTTTATTTAGAACATTATAAGTGTATTAGTATTAATTCTAAAAGTTTAAGAAAACCAGAAATAGATTGGATAATATAATTGTTAAGAATTATGAAAAACCTTCTTATTTACGAAAAACCAAATTGTTCTCTTTTTTATTCAAAATATTAATTATATATTTCTTTAGAATCATTTTATATAGTGGACCTAGGGGAATTTGAATCCCCGACCCCCTGATTGCGAACCAGGTGCTCTACCAACTAAGCCATAGGCCCAAAAAGAATTGAGTAAAAACAATACGTATTATATGAAAAAAATATCTTTAAAGTTAAAAAAATTTCTGATATTTTTGGTTATTAATTCATTCCAATATCTGCCTCTTTAAATCTTTCAGATAAGATATCAAGCATCTTGCAAAATGAACATTTATTTGAAAAAGTTGGAAATTGGCAAATTTTGCATGTTTTATCAATTTTTTTTTCCGAATATATTGCATTTTTGATTGTAGGTTGCATTATTTTATGAAATCTTCTCATTAAGCCAATTGTATTTCCTGTTCGATTTTTTTCAATTTTTTTCATAACAATCTTCAATTTTGCATTAGGTACATTTATAGAATAAGGACATTCAGTTTCTAGAAATTTAATTTTGGAGAAATAGGCATACATAATTATTTCTTCTTCACTAATAAAAAAGAGTGGTTTCACCCTGGGAACAAGCTTTTGAATTTTAGAATTGACAATTGGACCAGAATTTGCCATTAAATTCAGATTTACATTAAAGAAATTATTCATTAATTGAGTTGATTCATCAGTAAGATTATGACCCGTAACTACAGCAGTGAAATTGTTAACAAAAGCAAATTTATTTATCGTATAACGTTTTATAATACCACAATAGGAACATTCACCCTTCATAGGATTACTCTCAAATATAATATTTTTCCCAAGGAAATATTTTTTCAGTTGTGATATTTTATCAATAGTAATTCCAAATTCTGTTTCAGTATTGATTTCATGAAAGGGAACTTGAAGTTTGTCACATAATTCTTTAGCTATCCTTTTTGAATCAGTAGAATAATTTTTTTCTTTTATTCCTAATTCAATGAATAAAGCGTGAATCTCTAAACCAATGGGATAAAGTTTTTTAATTATATGCAGCAAAATTTGTGAATCCTTTCCCCCACTAGTAGCTATTAGGATTTTTTCATCTCTATCTGGATGAAACATATGTTTTTTTTCAATTAATCGCTTCACTCGTTTTTCTACATTCACTAAGTAGTGATGAGCACATAAAGCAAGTTTAGAATGAGGAATTTGATAAACAGCAGGTTTTTTACATTCTTCAAATAATTTACACGATTTTGGCATTTAGAGTTACATCCTAAATTTTTTTATTCTATTAGGATAGTATTAGAAACAAAAAATAAATCAATTTGGGTTAATTTTTATAATTATTCTATAAAATAAAAACAATTTATATGTGAAATATATTGAAATTGAAATTTGTTGTAGTAAATCTTAGTGGATTTCATTCACACACAAAAACTTTTTCAAATAAACATCTAAATACTTTTTTTCAAGTAGGAGAAAGTACTTAATCCAAATTATAATTCTCAGAATATTGATATAAAATCTATTGCAATCATCCAAAAAGAGATGGATTCTTATAAATAAAAAGGAAACATCTAAGTAATATTACAATACCACTCATTTTTTTTAATTATAATAATTATTTGTGAAATATAAATATGAATCACTTTATAAATCAATCAGATAATACTATTGAAGACATTCTTAAATATTCTGTTACTTTATTTAATGACTCTGGATTAGAAGATCTTGCAAAAAAGTGGGATATTATTCTATCTAATTATCAAAAAATTAAAATAGAGAAAAATTAAGAAATTATTCATCAAATTTCAAAAAAGAATAAATTCATCTCAATAAAAAAAAACTCATTTGATTTTCATTCAATACATAAAAATGATATTTGATTAACCAATTCTTTCAATAAGAATTTGTTTAAAAAATAACATACAATTTGAATTCATTACATTTAAAAAAGTAAGATTTTTAATAGTTTTTTTAATAAAATTGTATAATTCTAATGATATTAACAAGTTTGGAGTAAATAATTATAGCAACAATAATTTTTTATGCATGTCTTTATATATTAGAAGTAGTAGAATTGCAATTACATATTA
>CAYPTZ010000287.1:4113-5248 GCA_964413395.1 uncultured archaeon
TAAAAACGGAAGATTGGACGACTGGAAGGATTAAATCTATTTAATTTTTGAGAGGTATTATTCGCAAATTATTACAAGATTATTAATTTGGAATTTGTCTTTTATCTGGAAGCTTTTCTAAATGGTGTAAATTATGTGTGGAATTTTTGGTCTCATTAGTAATAAAAAAGACCTAAATGTGGCAGAAATTATCCGAAAAGGTCTTGAAAGAATGGAATATAGAGGATATGACTCTGCTGGAATTGCCTTAGTTAACAATGGCAATATCGAATTAAGAAAAAAAGCAGGAAGAATTGCAGATATCAATAAAGATGGATGGTTTGATACGATGCCCGGTCAATTTGGTGTTGGACATACTAGATGGGCCACCCATGGACCTCCTATTCATAATAATTCTCATCCCCATATGGATTGTACAGAAAAAATTGCTTTAGTTCATAATGGAATTATTGAAAATTATCAAGAATTAAGAGCAGAATTAACTAAACGAGGTCATATACTTTTATCAGAAACTGATACTGAAGTTTTTCCTCATTTAATTGAGGATTTTCGAAAAAAAGGATTAAATTTAAAAGATGCAGTTATAGAAACTGTTAAAATATGTAAAGGCGCATATGGAGTAGTTGTTTGTGATGCTAACTGTCCAGAATATATGGTAGTTGCACGAAAAGAATCACCACTAGTAATAGGAATAACTCCTGGCGAAACATGTTATTGTGGTTCAGATATACCAGCATTTTTACCTTTTACCAGAAATGCCATCATTTTAGATGATAATGAAGTAGCTGTCTTATACCCAGGAAAATGTGAGATTTTTAAGGTAGAAGGGGGAGAACAATCATCTCGTGATGTAATGCATATAGAATATACTATGGAAGCGGCTCAAAAAGTAATAGATGGTAAGGAATTTAAATGGTTTATGCATAAAGAAATGCACGAAATTCCAAGAAAAATTATTGATCAAGTAAAAATGCCTCAAGATAAAATAGATATTTTTGCTAAATCAATAATTGAAGCAAAACAAGTATTCATTACTGCCGCAGGAACTGCTTTCTATGCCGCTTTAGCAGGAAAATTTCAAATAACTAGATATGGTGGCCCAAATATTCATGCAGTATTATGTTCTGAACTAATA
>CAYPTZ010000288.1:0-5247 GCA_964413395.1 uncultured archaeon
ACAAAAATATCCTTATTTTTAAATGTTTCAATGTGTTGAAAAGTTCGAGGAAGTTTTGTGTTAAAAATAGGCTTGGATATTTCTTTATTACCTTTGTTCGATTCAAAAATATAAATTCCAGTATTTTTTTCGAGATATTTTTTAGATGTTTTCTTCTTCTTTTGTTTTGATTCATAAAATACCTTATCCATATCTATAGCTTTTAATGTTAATATTCCATGTTTCTTAAAATAATATTCTTCATTTAGCGAAACTTGTATTTCTTTATGAATATAAGGGTTTAGATCTATTATCTCGCCAGTATTTTTTCCTTTTATTATTGAAATTTTATATCGTGTTGGTTCAGATACATCATCTACAAAGAAAATATCATTTATTTTTCCAAATAATTTCTCTTTTGTGATAAAATTATAAAATATATAGGTATTTCCAATCTTATATTTGATATTGTCTATTCTATTTAATTTTTCCATGATATCTCGAATATCTGTGATATTAAATCGTTCTTTAACTTTATCAGTTACCATCTTAAGATATTCTTCACGAGCTTTTAATGTTTCAAGTAAGAATTTATTTGCTCTTTTCTTTTTCAAAAAGGTTAGAGGCATAAAAGCAATCCTTCTACAGGATATATCTTTATAATGTAATGATGTCATTATTCGGTGGTAAGAGGGAGGATGTGAATTCATTAAATTGGATAAAAGAGTTCCTTTCGATGGATTGATTAAATTTTTATTTAGATAATTTGCTGTTGAAAAGAAATTTAGCATTTTATTTTCTTCTGTTTCTTTTTCATTACTTAGTAAAGTGGCATCTAATCCTATTTCATGGGATGTTGCATAAAATGATTCTAAATTATACAATCCTTTTGCAAGTTCTTTACCGTACCCTGCTTTTTTAGCACCTTTATCTGCATGAGCTTCAAAATCTCTTACTAAGAAATAAATTAATATTGTGATTGAAAAGCTAATTAATAAATATATTCCCATTGAAAATGGTTGGTCATCAGGTGCAAAAGTATAATCATATGTTGTTGCAGGCCATCCTAATAATTTAAAGATTAAGATTTCTAATGATGAAATAATTGTCAACCATAATGTATGTAATCCTCTTAAATGAGAAAATTCATGGGCAATAATACCCTTTAATTCGTCTTCTGGAATTGAATCTATACTTGGTGATATAATTGCCATATGTTTATTGAAAAATGCGCCATAAGCCATTGCATTTAATATCGGATATTGAGCAAATCTAATTTTTATTGAATGGGGATTCATTCCCATCTTTAATGCTACTTCATGAACTATTTTGACAATCCTTTCGTCCTTAGTTTCTTTATATCCCATCATTTTATCTAATAAGGGGCCAGAGAAAATATAGATTATCACATTTGTTGCAATAATTATCTCATAAATATATTCTCTAAGTGAACCATATAAATTGTCATTTAAAGCGCTTAATGAGGCAATTACACCCCATGCAATTAAGTATAGAGCCATAGTTAAATAGGTTGGGCTCATAAATCGAAAAACTGAAAGATATTTTCTTCCAAAGAAAATAAATCCTAAAGCTAACATAATCCAAAAACTAAGATTAAAAGCTGTATCACGAATAATATTTTCATCGGTTTTAAGTATTAAATCTAAAAGCCCACTAATAAATACAATATTGTAAGTTATTGTTGAAATAATTAAGATTTTATTAATAATTTCATAATCTTTCACTTCATAAATCCCAAAAATTAAATAAATTGAGAATGCTCCCATCAAAGCAGTCAAAGCATCCCCTACACCATCAGCACTTAACTCTGCTGTTAAAATATAAATACCTAAGCCTACAAATGCAATTGCAATGAGATCAAACCAATCGCTACGTTTTCCATTTTTTACCCACATATATCCTTCATTTATCATCATCAACCAAAAGAATCCAAATGAAACCCATAATGCAATTCCTGATATATTATTTGGAAGTGGAACAATTTTGAAGAGAAATAATGGAAATATTATTAGTAGTGATATTATTACAAAAAGAATAAGAATAAGAAATTGATTTCTTTTTTTCATGATTAACTAAATTATTCCATAAATTTCAAATTTATCTGCAATATTTTATAATGATAAGTCATGGTTTCTCTAGATAAAATAAATTCTCTTAGTGAATTAAAACAAAATTTCGGAAGTAAATTACCTAATCATGTAGGGTTAATTCTAGATGGAAATCGTCGTTGGATCAAGAAAAAAGGATTAATAAACACTCTAAAAGGACATGAAGAGGGATATAAAACTTTGAGAAAAATCTTATTTCCTTTTTTTGAGGCTGGAATAAAATATCTCTCACTATACGCTTTATCTTCAGAAAATATTTTGAAAAGATCCGAAAAAGAACTCCAATATTTATTTAATTTATTATTGAAAGGAGTTAAAGATGTTTTAGATGAACCATTAATTCATGAGAAGAAGGTTCACGTTAAAGTAATTGGAAGAATTGAAGAATTACCTCAAAACATTCAAATTGCTATAAAAGAAGTAAATTGTGCTACTGAACAATATCATGGAAGTTTCATTAATATCTGTATAAATTATGATGGTCAACTTGAAATAATTGATGCAGTAAAAAAAATAATAGATAGTAAAATTTCAAGTGATTTGATCTCAAAAAAAGTACTTAAAAGTAATCTCTATACAAAAGATTTTCCTGAAGCAGATTATATTATTCGAACTGGAATGGAAGATGGTTTGAGAATATCTGGTTTTCTATTGTGGGATGCGTCATATTCAGAATTCCGATTTAGAAGTGAACTTTGGCCTGATTATAATCAACAAATGTTATTGGATGATTTAAAAGAATTTATCATTAGAAAAAGACGGAAAGGTAAATAATTTTTTTATTTAGATCGATTTATTGCCATTTGTGCAATTTCTACTAATTCATCTCTAATTTTTGTTTTTGGAAAAATACTTATTGAATCTATTGACTTTTGAATAAATTCTTTTGATTTCTCTTCAGCAATTTTTATAGCATTAGTTGATGATATTAATTCCATAGCCATCTTAATATCTTCTTCATTTTTTTCATTTTTGCGTAAGATTTGATGCAATTTTTGCTTTTTAATCTTTTCAAGATTTTCTAAAGCATATAACAAAAGGAATGTCTTTTTTCCTTCTCTAAGATCACTTCCTATGGGTTTACCAAATTGCTTTTCTTCCCCTATTAATCCTAAAATATCATCTACAATTTGAAATGCTATCCCTAAATTTAAGGCATAGTTTTCTAATGCTTCAATTTGTTCTTGTGAACTATTTGATATTAAAGCTGCGATTTTAACACTCGTCTTAAATAATGCTCCTGTTTTTAATTCTATCATTTTAAAATATTCTTCCACTGAAACATCATTTCTTAGTTCAAATTCCATATCCATCGTTTGCCCTTCACATAAATCAATTCCTACTTTCGCTAGTTCTGTGGAAATTTTTGATTTTATTTCATAAGAAAGATTTGATTGATTAACAAATTGAAAACTCAGTGCATATAGCAAGTCCCCAGATAAAATTGCAATAGATTCATTCCATTTTGTATGAATTGTAGGCACTCCACGACGAATAGGATCATTATCCATAATATCATCGTGGATAAGTGTAAATGTGTGTAAGATTTCAATAGCACTAGCAATTGGGATTAAATCTACATAATCATTATCGAATAATTGCGATGATTTTATTAATAAAAAAGGTCTTAACCGCTTCCCCCCTGCTTTTATTAAGTGAAGAGCTGCATTCCAAAGATTTTTTGTATTTCCTTGAATATTTTCAAGTAAATATTTATCAATAATTGCTGAAATATCTTTAATTTGTTTTTTTATATCCATTTCTTCCATTTATAAATCACAATTTTCATATTCGTTGATCTAACCATGTTGATAAAGGTGGAAATATCACTTTTTTAGTCTTTTTTAATTTGTTTAGATTATTGCATCCTGTTAAAAACATTGTGACTTGTAATTCTTTATTCAGCAAATTAACATATTTTTCAGCTTTATTTTGTCCCGCTGTTATCTTTTTTAAGAATGGTAAGCCAATTCCTGCCAAATTTGCACCTAGTGTGATTGATTTTGCTATATCAATACCTGATCTTATTCCGCCACTGCCAATTATCTGAATGTCAGGAGATAAACTTCGTAATTCAACAATACTCGCAGCAGTTGGAATACCCCAATTATTAAACATTTTACTAAATTTTACATCCATCTTGTTTGGTACTATTTTCGAACGATATTGTTCAACTAAAGAAAATGAAGTTCCCCCTAATCCTGAAACATCAAATATTTTAAGACCATTTTTTATAAGCTTTTCTCCAACTTCTCTAGATATACCTGCTCCAGTTTCCTTTATTATTATTGGAATTGATAATTGATCATTTAATTCAATGATTTTATTTATTCCATTCTTTAATTTAGTTTCTCCCTCAGGTTGTATACTTTCTTGAAGGGCATTAAGATGAATCGCTATAGCATTTGCATCAATCATTGAAATTATTTTATCTATAGCATCAAATTCAGCATAGTTTATAATTTGTTGAATACCAATATTTGCGATTATTGGTATATTTTTTGCATATTTCCTAACAACTGAAAAACTTTCTATACTCTGAGGGTGTTCTAACGCTATTCTTTGACTTCCTACCGTCATCGCAATTTTACATTTTTCTGCAATTTGTGATAGATCTTCATTAATTTTCAAACTTCTTTGAGTTCCTCCTGTTATAGAACTAATCATTATTGGAGAATTTAATTTGAAATTCAGAAAATTTACTGAAAGATCAATTTCTTCCATATTTATTTCTGGTAGTGCTTGATGAATTAATTTTATACACTGAAACCATGAATCATCTTTATTTTCCACATTTTGGCTTAATGCAATTTCTATATGTTGTTCCTTTCTTGAAGAAATTTTTTTATAATTTTCGATATTTTCATAATCATTTGATTCTTTTTCAGTCATTTTTATCGCCCTTTTATTCTTTGGTAATAACAGTAGAAGGAATATTAATATTTTCTAAAGCATTAAGTAAATAATTTTCCTTATTTCCATTTATTAATTGAACAGTAATTCCTAATTTGCAAATTTTTTTTGATTCTTCTAATTTCCCTACAAATCCTCCTGTCACATCGGGATTTTTTTCAAATTGAGGGAATTGTAATTTACTAATTTTTTTATAGTTAATTTGCGTTAATAATTCTTTTTCGCC
>CAYPTZ010000289.1:0-5241 GCA_964413395.1 uncultured archaeon
AGTATAGATACACACTTCCGACATTTTTTTTCCCCAAATTTTTAAATTTTGTAATCTAAATAAACGTAAGTGTTTGTAATATAAAAATGTGAGTATGGTCTGGTTAGTCGTATTATTGTCGATAATTGTCGCGTATAATCTTGAATAAATAATAGGAAAAATATTATAAGAAAATGGAAAAAAAATCATTACTTTTCAACATGGATCAATTCATAATTTCATTTATCAAAAAACCTACAATTTCAAGTATATGGGGAGATATCGGTACAGGAAAAACTACTTTAGCATTGCAAATAGCTAAAGAAATTTTAACTCAAAATCATAATGTTGAGAAAATTTTCTATCTAAACACAAAAAAAACACCACAAGAAGATCTTTTCAACAGAATTTTTAAAAAAAGAAGAAATGACTTAAATTCTTTTATTCTCCAATGGAACATTTCAACATTTGAAGAACAATATGATGTAATAATGCAATGGATTATTCAAATTCAACAATTAAATACTTTTTTTGGAGAAAATCAAGTTAAGCTAATAATAATCGATGAAATTGCCACACAATATATACTTTCACTTACCTCTGATGAAAAGATATCACACATACATAAAAAATTTACTACTATCTTAGCTAGTTTGTCAAATATATGTATAAAATTTAAAATTCCCATCATAATATTAAATGGTTTTTCGAGGAATACAGATGAAAAAAGTGGTAATGTTATAGTGTCAGCCACTGGGAACAAACTTATTGAATATTGGACACAATTTGATCTGAAAATCGAAAGAACTGCAATATTATCTAGAATGAAATTTTCATTATTGAAAAATCTAAATAATTTAAAATTACCTTCATCGTGGAAATTAAATCTTGGTGATGATGGGTTTTATTGAATTTTTATAATTTTTTATTAGCTTGGTTAAGTTCTTTTAAAATTACCTTTAATTTCGCAATTCCGATATTTGTTTTAATTGCACGAGGTTCAATATGAGTTAAACATGTATTATATCCATGCTTTTTTATTTTTTGAATAATACTATTTGTGCTTGGAACAGATATATTCAAATTATCACAAATTTTATGAATATTGTAATAACCAGGAGGTAATTTATCTTCTTCAGTAAGCAGATGGAGAATTTTTAATAATCTTTTTTTAGAAGGAATTTGCTCCTTTGAAGCAACATCTAGAGTAATAATACATTTATCAATGAATTCAGTATTATGCAATGGCCCTATCCAAAGTGGACCCCCATATTTTATTTTTGATGAACAATTGGGACAGTTATGAGGGATTTTTAAAATGTTATGTTCTATTGTATCACGCCAATCACATTTTCCACACCATAAGAAATACCCAAAATTATTCAAATTTTCAATAATTCCCTTTTTACCTTTAGATATTCTGACAAAAATTCTAATATAATGATCAAAACTCAAGGACATTTGAGGAACTATATAATTCATATATGGATGGGCTTTTATTGCAGTATAATAAATAAGAATTCTCAATCCAACTTCTTTCAAGAAAGAAGATCTTAACGCTTTGACAGAATATTTCCTTAAACACGCATCAGATCTTACACCAAATAATACAGGAGTATCTGTTGCAGTAATACCTATTAAACCGCCCAATTTTAAAGATTTCAATGCAGGTTCAATGAAAATATTCGGAGTCCCAAAGGGATCAATATCTATACAAGAAACACGATTTTTTGAATTATTAATTTCATTAAACATTAATGTTGCATCTTTATTCAATAAAGAAATAATTTTATCATTATCATTGATATTATTGTTTAATTCCATATTTTTTCTGATAACTTTTAATGATAATGGATTTATATCATTTGCTATGATCTCTAATGGAGAATTAAGAAACATTAATAATCTTAATGTGCGAATACCAGAAGCTGCCATAGAATCACATATAATAATTGGCTCATCTTGAATTTCATCCAGAAAATACATTTGAAATGCCCGGTAGGCAATTAATGCTAATGATCTGTTAATTTCTTGAATGGGATTGTAAAAAACAGGCATTGATTTCTTTAATGCAGAACCACCATTAGAATATTCTTTAGAATTATATGTAAAGAACTTTACTTCGCCTTCCTCTTTAATAACTAATGCAGTTTGATCCCATTCAAAATCTTCTTCCATAGTTATAAAATAAATTAATAAAAAACAAAAAATATTACGGAAAATTATACCAATTATCATTATTTTTTTAGCATTTATAAATTTAAGATAATTCCAAGGAAACGATTACATGACAAATAAAGGAAAATATTGGATTAAAACTCAAAGAAATGATAAGTATTATAAATTGAGCAAAAAAGAAAAACATCGAGCGAGATCTTATTATAAAATAAAGCAAATTGACGAAAAATATGATGTTTTCCATATTGGGGGACGACATCCAAAACGTATTTTAGATTTAGGTGCAGCACCAGGAGCATGGTTAGAATATATTAAAGATGAATACGAAAAACGACCATTAGAACTGAAATCTAAAAAATTTAAAGTAATTGGTGTTGATCTGACCACAATCAAACCTTTTGAGGATGCTAATAACATTGAAACTTTCCGGATGGATATATTCAAGCAAGAATGTGATGATTTACTTAGTAAATATCAACCATTTGACATGATACTATCAGATTTAGCTCCAAAAACTACAGGTGATTTTCGAGATATTGCGATTCAATCTTCAATGGTAGAAATGGTGATAAGTTATGCTATTAAATACTTAAAAAAACAAGGAAATATAGTAATTAAAATATTCCAATCAGCAGAAACGGATAAAATAGTTCACAGTATCAAAAATCGATTTAATTTATTAAAACGAATAAAACCTAGTTCTTCTCGAGAATCTAGTAGAGAATTATATTTAGTTGGACTTGGTTTTAGAAGAGAATAAAAAATTAATTCGGAGTTGCAGTTTTTTCTGCTGCAACTTTTTCTGCTTCAACTTTTTCTGCTGCAATTTTTTCTGCTGCAACTTTTTCTGCCTCTGCTTTTTCTGCTGCAAGCTTTTCTTTTTCTACATTGGCTGCACTTTTACTCTTTTTTGATGAATAATCTGGATGAAATGGATTACCAGTAAATGGTTCATCACTATTAAGTGTAGATTGGAGCCAATCAGTAAGATAAGCACATGTTTTTGGATTAAAAACTTCTTGTCCATCGCTACATTTCTTTATGTGTGGACAGATAAAACAAGGTAAATCATTTGAAGTTTCCCAAATAAGTGAAATTTTCTTTTTTTGCTTTATTTCTACTCCATAATCTTCAATTTTTTTGATTTTAGTTATCCATCTAGAATTGTCCATTATCAATTTTGAAGATATTTTTGGAGGGTTTTTATTTTCTAACCTTTTTACAATTTTTTTCACTTCTTCATCTGATAAATCATATTTTTCTTGAATGAGTGATATAGAACATTCACTATTTGGTTGATTAGAAAGAAAAATCATAATTTCTTGATCCAAACTTGATGAAGTTTTAGATTTTGATTTAGCAGATTTTTTTGAGATTTTCTTTTTTCCACTACCTTTAGCAGCAGGGCCTTTTTTTTCAATGGTCTTTTTAATTGCTGATTTTTTCACAGGAGTTGCTTTTTTTTTTGTAGTTTTTTTAACTACAGGAGATTTCTTTTTTGTGGATTTCTTAGTTTTGGTGGTTTTTTTTTTTTTTGCGACCATTGTTAAAATTAGTAAAAGATGCAAAATAAAAAAATTTTATTATTTTAAAATTCAAATTTCAATTAAAGTGGAAATTTTTAATAATATCAAACTAAATTCAGTAAAGTTGGAAGATTTAGAAAAAAAAGGCTGGATGAATAAATATTTTTTAGTTTTATTTACACAAATCGAATTAGAGAGATTTTTTGAATTAGAAAAAAATGATAACAATTTAAAACTCTTTGATAAACAATTTTCTAAATTAAAAAATTCAATTTTTAAAAATATTTCTGTTGAAAAGGAATGTAAGGATCCCTCTTGGATATTATCAACAGGGACAAAAAATATAGATTTTTTGTTGGATAATGATGGATTAAAATCAAAAGAAATAACCCTATTTTATGGAATATCACGATCTGGAAAAACTCAAATTGCTCACCAGTGTATTTGTCAAGTATATCTAAAATTCCAGAAAATATTACCAACTAAATTAGCATTATTTATTGATTCAGAAAAAACATTTCGACCTGAAAGAATTAAACAATTCGCACATGGCTTAAATATTCCATTTTCTGATGTACTAAAAAGAATTGATGTATATTCTATACAGAACCTCAATGAATTTAAAGTATTATTAAATCAAATAGATATTAATATTCAAAAGAATGGAATTAAATTTTTAATTATTGATTCATTAACAAAAATTTTTCGGTATGAAATGGCCAAAAAAGAAAGAGAAACAAGCAGTATAATTTCTGAATTTTCAGAAACTCTTGAGAACTTGCAAATGTTAGCGATTAAGAGAAATATTCCTATTTTGGTGACTTCCCAAGTTACAGCTGCTCTTAATCCTTCCTATTTTTTTGAATTTATACCTATTTTAGGAAAAACACTCAATATTTATATTAAACAATGGATTTTACTAGGTGAAAATGAAGAAGAGCTATCAATTAAAGAAAATATAGGTAAAAGGATAGCGCATCTTTTAAATGGTAACTTAAAAAAAGAATTAGTTGTAAAATTTCGAATAACTGATAATGGAATCATTGATTCATTTTAATATAGTAATAAAAAATCAATCAAAAAAACCAAAATCAATTTATAAATTTTTTTAATTATTATACCTGAGAATAAATGTCAGAAACTTTACAAGAAAAATTTGGACCAAAAATACCTTGGATATTTGGTAATTCAGTCCGGATTCCAAGAGTAAAATATCCAATTTATCAAGAAGGAAGTTTATCTCTCCCTAGCCCAGGAAGAAGCATGATGTTGATGTTAACATATGTTCTTACATTCTTTTTAGTTATGGGAGGAATTTATATTTTAATTGAAGAACCAATACCACTTGGAGGTAATTCAGATGGGAATGCAGTGTGGTTATATCCAAGTACGCATGATGCTTTTATAATCGAATCATTAGTTGCAGCAATATTAGTATTCATTAGCGGAATTGGATTCTTTTTGATGTATAATTCAACAAAACATTCATTTAATTATTCATATGCAGTCAAATTATTAGTATTAGGAATAGTTTTTGTTGCATTAGCTTTTGGTGTCT
>CAYPTZ010000290.1:0-5232 GCA_964413395.1 uncultured archaeon
TGAGTCAGTTTCAAATTATCCGAAATAAAAAATTTATTATCCGAAATGGATGAAAAAAAGTTTCAAATTTTCCGAAACCCAGAACCTAATACTATTCCTCTATCATTTATATTATCCAAATCTTTTATGAATTCGCTTAGCAATAGTCGTTTGACTGGGCATTAGTGACAAATTATATCCCAAAGCAACACATTCTTTAATTATCTTATTCCTACATTCTCTCATAGTAAATTTTTCTTTTTCAAAATTTGCTACATGTTTCTCAATTATATCATGCACCACTTCAGGAAACCATTTAGAGCGTTTTCGATTCACTTTCTTTTTTGGAATCAATCCTTTTATTCCTCTTTTTCGATAAATGTTCATCCATTTATAAATTGTATATTGAGAAACAGATGATTTAGATGGAGAATTCATAATTTGGGCTTTAGAATATATATGATTGCTAAAATATGGGATCAATATATGACATCTCATTAGAAACCTTTCATTTTTCTCCAGATTTGGGAATTTTTTTAATAACATATCCAATTCATATTCAAATTGGCAAAGATATTTTATTTCTTCTATTTTTTTAGGAATAAAATCATTAGATTTGAGAGTAAAATTAAGCACTCTAAACATTTGTTCAACTGTTAATGGTTTGGATTCATCTTGAATCAGGGGAGTCTTGTTCTTTTCAAGTACTTTTTTCCAAAGAATCTTAAGAAATGATCTGGGATTTATTGGTTCCCCTTTGAATGAACAGTTTTGCATTATTTCATTAATAATTTTTTGGTAATTTGCTGAAACTTTAGAAATAATTGAGTAATCTTCCCGAAGATCTTTCTTACAAGAATAACAATGAGTTATTGGTAAATTCCAATCGGATCTCCAGAACTTTATTTGCTCAAAGCAATGAGGACACGTTTCTCTCAAAAGAATATTGTGATCATCACAATAAGTAATAAAGGGATACAACCATTTTTTCCGAATAAAGGGAACCTTATCATTTTGGAGGCATAAGGGGCAGTAACGAGGCGTAGGTAAAATAGTTAACAATGTTTCTAATTTATCAGTTGCTCTTAATTTAAAATTTAAAACATGAACAGCGGATGTAATTGAGGAAAACTTGCAATACGGTTTTAATCCTTTCCTAACTAATTTTTGCTTTTTTTCATGAATTTCGATTTCAATAAACTCTTGATCGATTTTTTTTGAATTAATGTTTTTTATTGTTCTAATATCTTCAGAATTAATTATCTGATATAATAATCGGGTGTCAGAACAGTTTTCCTTTGCCAATCGTGTAAACCATGAAAGAAAAGATTCATCTTCAAATGCTTCAGAGCAAAAATCCCATGTTTCATCGTAATCTTCTTTTAATAAAGTATCATTAATTATCCATTTTAATGAAGAGTTGCTCAACTTTTATCACCTCTCTGATTGAAGTGCTTTTAAACCCTTTTTAAATATGGGTAACGTAAGCATTTCTGGTAAATTATTCCTGATAATATGTCTGGCAGACCATTTAATAATATATATAATTTTACCAGTTAAACCATCCGTTGCATTAATTATCCATTCTCTAATTTTTGCATTCTTATAAAATACTGAAGAATTTTTATCCAAATTAAGCCCACAATAACTATAAATAGTTTTTAAGAGAATAACAAAATCTGATTCATGAGGATTATCCCATGCTTCTAAATTAAAATTCATAAATCGAGAGGAGAAGGTTCCGTGGAGATTGGCCTTATCTTCATAATACTTCCCCACATCAAGAATTTTATCAACACCTTTAACTCCTACTAAGATTATTGGTATATGACTGAGATTAACTAATTCATTGAATCCACTGAGGATTTCCACTCGACTTTCTCCTGGAAGTTCAAATAAATTTTGAAATTCATCCATAATTAATAACTTAACTTCATTTTTCCATAGTTTCTTAGCAATTTTATCTGTTAATATATAGGTTGGATGCCCTCTTTTTGTATTAACACTGATATCGGGAATTTTTAATAGCATCCCCAATTTAATTAAAACTCCTTTTAATCGGGCTCTACTGGGAATTTGAAAAAGAACCACATCGTTAGGCTTCGATTCTCTAACATTATCAAGATACGCTTGTTTGAATTGTCGAACAGCAGTTGTTTTTCCTGAATGAGGTTCTCCCGTAATTAAGCACCCCATTACTTTTGATTTGGGATTATCTCTATTCACTTGAAACATTAAATCCTCCAATATCCACCACATCTCCCTATTTTGGGGAGTATGAATATATTTTTCATCCAATAATGCTTTTAGTCGTGCTCTATTATCTTTCCTAAAATGAGTGGAAGGATGTGAAAATGTAGTAGATTCCATTAATAATCCTCCTTGGCGGGAAATTCATAGACAGGGAATGTTGGAAGGTTATCCCAATCAATATCTATGTTTTTATTCTTATTTTCTTCTTTTTCTGCTGTAATGTCTGTATCTTCTTCAATTAATGAAGTTTTTATTTTTAGTGATATAGATTTATCCCTTGTCTCTTTTATTTTCTCTTTCTCTTTCCTAAATGATTTGGTCTCTATTTTTGCCATTCGTATCAATTCATCGCGTTTAATTTTTGACATTTCCCTCTGATAGGAATAAGGAGATATTTTTGTTTTAAATCTATTTTTCATTAATTTTAAATCCATTTTCCAAGCACTTGCATTGATGGGGTTGTTCTCATGAATTTTTGCAATGGATTGCGCCCAACCGCTCCCTAAACCCACTTTTATTGGTATCGATGAAGAAGGATCAATTACCCACACATTCCTAATATCACGAGGATTAAGCAAAACTTCAATAGGGTTGTTTCCAATTCGCTTATAAACCTTACTTAATTCCTTATTATTATATTTTAAATGATGCCACACTACTCCTTCATAGGATAATACACGTTCTACTTTTTCAAGTGTTGAAAGATAAAGTAAATCAATTTCTTCCAGTTCCTCTGGTGGTTCTCTTGGTAAAGGAAGGATAATCTTTGTTCGACAATTATGAAAATCCGAATATCGCAAAAACGGAGCAGGAACGTAATCATCATAGGGATTAGTAAAATGATATTCGTCTAAAATCCACTTGTATAACCATTGCTCTAATTCTTGTAAAGTTAGGGTTGCATTGATTTCAGGTTTTAAATCTGGATTTTCTAACCGATATTTTAAAAGAGGTCTAAATCCCAGAACATCTTCATCAACGAGTGCTTTATGAAGAATATTGAACCATTGTTCAATAAACGCTTTATATCGGGGCGTTCTAATTGGAGCATATTCTAAAATAATATCATATTTTAAACAAAATTCTTTAAGAAGTTGAGATCTATAATCCATCCCATTGTCCACTAGTAAAAGAACAGGAAATCCTTTAATAGGCCACCCTTGTTCAGTATTATAGATTTGAGAATAAATCTCTTTTGGAAGAATCGAATCAGTAAGTACATCCAAAACAGTTCGACTGGAACTGGGAAAATAAGAAAGACTTACTCCTGTAATCATTCGAGAATAACAATCCATTGCAGCAGTCATATATGGTGTAGATAATTGTTTTCGATATTCTGAATCTACAGGAAATACATCAAAGCTGGTATTATCCATTTGGACAACTTGCATTGGTGCAAAAGCACCTTGGAAAGAATCTAAAGATGGAGTAAAATTGGATTTATAATATTTATTTCCTCTTTTCTTTGCAAATTCTCTTTGTTCTGTGTTTCTATAAATAAATGTTTTAAAAGAATTAAGAGAGGGAATATCAATATTTTTTTCTTTACATAATTCAGAAAGCATAGAATAGGCTTTTTTTTGAGAGATTAACGGATTTAAATAGAATTGTCTGCTTTTTTCTAAGATTTCAAGAGCAGATTGATTATACAATGAATTTCTTCCTGCTTTACAATGATTGGGAATTAATCCTTCAATACCATCTTTATTGTATTTTTTTACCCAATCATATACAGTGGTCTGTGAAACATTCCATTTCGAGCAAAAATTAAATCTCCATTCTGCAGTCCTTTTATGATTTGGAACGCGTAACCATGATTTAACAATTTTCACCCTAAAATTGACTTTTTCTTCGTATTTGAGAGGAATTCTAAATTTAAGTTCTTTTAATCCGATTCTTTCTCCAATAATGTTTGAATCTTTTATTTTCCCCTCCTTTTTATGATCAGGGTTTAATAAATGTAATCCTAAATCTTGAAAAAGTGCTAAAAAAGGGGATTCTTTCATTTTTCTTTTTTTCCTGATAATTGTTGTGTTTTTCAGCTCTCTTGTTGAAAATGAGTCAACAAAGATAAGCCCGTGATATATTGCATAACATATGATTTGAGCCGATTTATTTAATTCAATACCAATCCTTTCAGCAAGATTATAACATATCTCCTTGTAGGTTATATCCCCATTTTCTGAAAGCAGTAGATTCAGGTCAGGAATATGGTATTGAGTGGAGCGTGATTTTGAAGCACCTATCGTAAACCAAATATTAAACCATCGCGGAGTTCTTATGTTTTTCTCAGTAATAACTCGAAAGATAATATTGCGTTCTTTACTCCATTGTTCAGTAGCAGACCACCTTTCTTCATATTTATCTGATTTTTTTATCACTTCTTCTTCATATTTTATTTCAAATAATGCTTTTTTCCCACATATAAATTCAACGTATACATCTGGAGTATATATGCGGTTTTTTTTGTTTTTATCCTTGTAAGAAATAGATATAGGTTGATGTTGAAACATGCTAACATCGGGAGCATGATGGCATTGGAGAAGAAAGTCACGCTCAAGGCATGATTCATATTCAGCAATACCTTCGGGAATTTTCGGGGATGGAAAGAAGCCCCTATTTCCTCTTTCTTTAGCAGGAATGCTTCGGGCAGAACCGATCGGGATCCAATCTATACTCATTTTTAATCTTTTGAAACTTTTTTATTTTTTATTTTTATTATTTCAGATATTTTGAGACAATTCATATCTATTTCGGAAAAATAAAAACATATTATTTCAAATAATTTAAAACATTTAAATATATTTAAAAAAAAGCAAAAAACTGCGATATTTTTCATAATTGCCTAAAGATCATTAAAATTAGAGATGTTTTAGATAATAAAGTTGTGTGATATGAACAAAGCGTGGAGAAAAAAAGGTGAATTATGTCGATAGTTTCGAAATTACAGATGAAAGATCTATGAAAACATTTTATTTCGGAAAATTCAAAACTAACTCA
>CAYPTZ010000291.1:0-3671 GCA_964413395.1 uncultured archaeon
TACTGTTTCCTTTATTACTGACTCAGTATCTTATAGTTATATAGATTTTTTAACAGTTGATTCCGGAAACCAAGATTTTAATATACAAGTGCGACATTATAATGATGAGATCGAGAATAGATCAGATTATTTTGATTTTCAATCTCTAAGTACGAAGATTAAATCTGAAATCGACGAGATCGAAAATATAATACCCCGTTATTCTGATTATGGTTTATATAATGGCACCATATCACATCCAAATGACAATGTAAAAGGAGTAAATTTGTATGCTTTAGATATTCAACTTGAAGAAGAAATAAATTTTGGATCCTTTACAAATCTTGATCAAGATTTTTCTTTACAAAATGGAATTCCAGTTAATTCTTGCATTATAGATTCTAACTATGCTAAGGATATAAATGTAAACATTGGAGATATAATTGAAATTTATCTTTTTAATTTTAATTCAACAGTGAATTTAACTGTAGAAAGTACATATGTTCCAGTCCTAAAATTTCCAGCAGGTCACCGATGTGATGTAATTGTAGATCTTAGTTGGTGGGGTACCACAGGAAACCAAGTTTATAATGGATTTGATTTTGATTTTAATTGGGAGAATAAAACTAATAATCTTATACTAACTTTAAAAGATTCTCAGAACATTTATGATATTCGAGATATCGAAGGAACAGAGAAAATTATTGTTGACATTGGAGCAAAAATTCAAATGAGTATTGGATTGGAAGCTTGGGATATAGATTATCCAAAATTAAATAATCTTTTTGAAGCAGAAATGTTTTCCTTGGGAATGAATATTCTTTTTGTTATTATAGGTTTTATATCAATGTTAATTTCGGGAATTTTAATTAATGGAATATTGTCTACCTCAGTGGAAGAACGAATAAGAGAATATGGTATTAACCGTGTTTTAGGGGCTAGAAAATCTTATAACATAAAATTGGTTTTCATTCAGGCCTTGATAATTATATTTTTAGGAACTTCATTAGGAATAATATCTGCAAGTGTATTTGTTAGTCAAGGAGCTATTCCTTTAATCGAAACGTTAACTGCGGACGATTATATGTTAAATATAACTTTTGTGGCAAAAATTTCGTCAATTTTTATGAGTTTTATTATCGGAATTGGAGTAAGTTTAATAGTATCTATTGCACCTGCATTAAAGGTAATGAGAATGCAAATAGTAGAATCAATTAATCCTTATCGACATAGTGAAGAACTTTATTGTATTAAAAAAGAAGGGAGCCCAAATGTTAGATTAATTGTTATAGGGATATTCATAGCGGTAAATGGAGGTATAGTCTTCTTTTTATTACCAAAGCTAATTTTATCCCTACAATTCACACTATTTGCAACAATCCTCATAGCTACTTTATTATCTTTTTTAATTGGAGTCTCATTAACAGCGGTAGGACTAATTCCATTATTATTAAGAATTCTTATTAAAATTGTAGAACCATTTGCTCAAAAATCAATTAGTATTATTAAAATAACAGTATTTAGACATCAGAGACGGAATTTAAGCACAATTATTATGTTCATTTTAAGCTTTAGTTTTATATTATTTACAACAACTATGATTGAAATTCAAGTGAAACAAGTAGGAGGAATAAGAGCTTATAATAATGGATCAGATATAATTTTAAGACCTCGAACTTATGATATAGAAGCTCCAACTGTAAAATTTGAATCAATAATAGAATCCATCGAAGGAATTGAGCGAACATCATCTCTTTTAGCATCACCATCTGACCTTCAAAATATATATCATGAAGAAAATAAAGGTTTTTCAGTTCGCATGGGAGATTATATTGATCTCACATCAACAAATATTAGATTATATGGAATTGATAATAAATTCAAAGAAACAATATCAACTAATATGAAAGAGCATTTAGTTTTTGCTTCAGGGGATGAAGATATAGCATTTAAAGATCTTTTTACCGAAAATAGTGGAGAAATAAATATTATTATATCATCAATGGTAGCAAGTCAACTTCAAATAAGAAAAGATGACAAGGCTCGTTTAACTTTTACCAGAGGAACAGAAGAAGCTCCATTTATATGTAAAGTAGTAGGAGTTTTAAAAAATTCACCCGGATTAAGTAGAATTCGGGAAGCAGGGATAGGAGGAGGAGGTACAGGAGGTGTTTTAATCTCTCATAAAAATTATAATAAATGTTTCAACATTCCTGATGGTGAAAATGCTTATGTTGATAAAATTTTTATTAAAGTAAAAGAAGGTTATGATCATAATTTAGTTTATAAAGAAATTCTATCACATATCGATTCTGATAAAATATATGCTGAATTAACAATCGAAGAAATTATTGAAGCGGAAGGAAATTTCAAAACAATTCAATACTTCTTTCTTTTGATTCAATCAGGCACTATTGGTATTGCCATTTTTGGTTTAATTTCATCAGCTTATTCTTCAATATTAGAAAGAAGTCGTGAAATTGCAATAATAAGAACACTAGGATTACACGGTTCTGAAGTTGAGAAGATGTTTTTGTTAGAAAACTTTTTATTATTACTGGCAAGTTCTACTGCTGGAGGAACTATAGGAATTTTAATGGCATATGGATTATCGGAAGATATGACACTTTTTACACAAACACCTCAGATGATTTCCCTCCCTTGGTCGATAATCATAATAATTTATGCTTTTTCAATCATTTCTTTATATTTTGGAATGAAATGGTTGATGAGAAAACTTAGAAATAAAAATTTAATCGAAATATTTCGAGAAACACTATAATACCTGAAGGAAAATAAATATGAAAATAAATAATAAAATTATCAATTATAGGAATATTATTCTGGTACTTCTTATATTTCAAATATTTATAAGTACAATTATTATTGAAGCGACAATGAATCCACATGTCGACAAAACTAATTTTTTCACAAATACTACTAAATCATCCCCTATTTCCGCTGATATTTCAGGAAATGAACTTTATGCTGAACAAATCACTATTAATATCGCAGGAAAAAATAGCTTAATCAAACATTCATTTTTAACGAATGATACTAATATTTTTAACAAAATTGACTTTTCAGATCCTTCTTTTGATGGGTGTTCCTTTATGTTCTCAATATCCAATGATATACATCCAAAATTAGATCCAAATCCATCATCAAATAATGAAATTCAAACAATAAAATTATCTTATGGATCATTATCTGGTTTTCTCTACTATGATATTAATTCTGACTATGAATTAATGAATATCAAAAAATCCAGATTAATTAATATATTAAAAGATGTTTTTGAAGTAGATCTTATATTTCATAATGAAATTGAAAATAAAACCTTGGGGTATTATTATCCATTTTATGGAGTTATTCCTAATATTCATAATTTTTTTGATATCACGTTATCTAAAATACCAAAAGATGGATATTGGGGATCTTTTAATCTTGATAGAATTCTTTCTGAAAATTATTTAAACAATAATCATTTGAGTAGTTCAATAATTTTCCTAAATCAATATAATCTCTCACAAAGTCAACTCAATAACATTTCAAAAGATATTGATATAAATTTTGATACAACTCCCTTGGAAAGCTCAAATTCTTTATTTGATTTAGGAGTAAACACTGATAATGGAATAGGAATTTCTGAAAATACAATGAATGATAATCCTAATGATCTGATTCCATCA
>CAYPTZ010000291.1:3681-5214 GCA_964413395.1 uncultured archaeon
TCAGAAAATGATGATATTAATATTCAAGAAGAAGAAGAGAATTCCGAAGATGATTATTCATATTTAGATAAATTAGAAAATGCACTAATTTTTTCTGTACAGTATGAGGGAGAGAATTCAGCATTAGAACAGAATAATAAAAATATAGAAAATTCTGATGATTATAACCAAATTTATGACTTTAATTTATTTAAGATTTTAAATTATTCAGGCAGTTCCTTAGGGATATCTACAAAATGTTATAATACTTTGGATGGAATTTCACTAAGTATCTTAGATCTTGGATTCTTTTCAAGTGAAATAATTACTACAAGTCCCAAATTTTTTAATTTCAATAACTATAATATTCAAAGAATTGAATCTATTTTGTTTTTAATTAGCGATGATACAGATATATCTAGTTTTAAAGATTATTCATTTAGAGTTGAATGGGATACGACTGAATCTCTCACACGATTAACAACTATCCCTCAAAATCTCCATAACACTTCAGACCCGATAAATTTAGCCTCCCTACTAGGTGATTATTCTTATGGAACAGGTATTCCGGGTTCGACAATAGATCCGATACAAGGATTTAATTGCACTTATGGAATATTTAAAGATGAACCAAGTTTATATATTTCAAAGAGAATATTAGAAGGTAATGCATCAAATATTCTTTTTCAAAATAATACCCCTGAAATAGAAATTTATGTTGAAAATAAAGGTTCTAAAGATGTCTGGGGAGTTGAAACAGATTTATCATTGTTAGGAATAACTAATGATCCAACAAAAGACATTACTTTATTAGAAATTAATCAGAATTTTTTCGAATTGCAGGGCTTTAACACTGAAGAAATTATTCATACAACAGAGACTTTGGGATATAATATTTCTGATCTTTTTCATCATAATAATCCAAGATTTTTTAATATTGATTCTAATAATAGCGGATCATATGATATATCATATCCTGACATTACCGATGCATTTACAAATATAGGTATAATTTTTCCTTACAGCCCCCAATTTACTCAACTATTGATAGATAATTCAGAGGTTTATGGCCCTATTGCAAATAATCCTCAATTATATAATTCATCGGAAAGTATTTTTAACCCTTACAATTGGAAGATTAGTCCAAATGAAAATTTTTCAATCATATTACCCAATCCGTTAGAAAATGTTGAAGATAAATTTAAAAATATTTATTCAATGAATATTTCATCAATAGAAAATATTTCACCCATTATTGCTATTGGACAAGAAGATATATCAACAAATTTTACTGCTACATTTATTCCATCGGATAATACTTCATGGAATTTAAATTCAGAATCTTTAGGAAATACTCATATGATACAAACTTATTTTCTTTTCAAAAATTATAGCATAGTAAATTTCAATGATATACCAACAAATAATATTGATTCTATAAGTTTTGAAATGTTATTCCAGAATTTAAATAACATTACGGGAATAAATATTGAAATTTTTAATTACGCTAATAATCCCAATGAAGTAGGTGATGAATATATTACTTTACCAAAT
>CAYPTZ010000292.1:0-5204 GCA_964413395.1 uncultured archaeon
TTACTTCTGCCCATTGTTGAAGTCGCTTAATATCAATTCCAGTAGCTTCATAGATTTCTTTCACAGAAAATTGTTGAAAATCATCAACAGACATAATATGCATCTGCTTTTTCAACCGTTTTGCATCTTCTGTACCAATTGACTCAAAATCTTCTAATAATACTTTCATATTTTTTACTAATATATGACCTTATATAAACAGATCTGGATTGATTTCCGTCATTTCATTGAAGTGAATAATTGTGGGTTTTCAAAATTATACTAAAAACATTTAAAATAAATGGATAGATTTGAAACAAATATTACGAGACGATAATGTTTGAACTATTACACAATAATATATCGAATTTTGATGAATTAAGCGACTTTCTCGAACTTTATTATTGAACTAAAAATTTAGCTGATATCATATGCGACCTTTTTTTCTGAACTTTCTTTCTATACGAACTTTTTATTTGAACTATCCTTCAATATTTCTTTCTTTTTAAAATGCATAGTAATAATGAAGATTTAGAAATTAGCTTTATAAAAATAATTAAGAAATGCATTCAATATTGTTATGGAAAATTGATAAAGATGAAAGTAACGAAAAAATCATTATTTATTGAAAAAATTACCAACGGATCTTTGAAATTCATCAAACAACTCTTTGCTATTTTTATATCGTTTTATCCTATCTTTATTTATAGTTTTTAACAAAATAAACTATACCATTTATTAACTTCATAATTAATATTTATTTTACATAGTTTATCATTCATCATTATTATAATATTCTGAATGATATTTAATCTAAGAATGTTTATGATTTACTATAATATATAAAAAAAAACATCAATAGAGATTTATTATGAAACTTAAACAAATATTGATTGGGTACTTGATGCTATCCCCTCTTTTGGTTGGTCTTGTTGGATTTGAATCCGATCTCGTAAGGATCGATGATACTCAATATAATACATCACCCAAGAGTGCGGTTAGTTATCAAGTAGATTTTATCAAAAAAATTGGTTCGCATGAGAAAACAGATGGGGGCTTTGATTTTGCCGATTGTATCGCGATTAATAGCACAGGATATATTTTTGTCTATGATAGAATTGAATATCATATCCAAGTTTTTTCACCCGCAGGTAACTTTGTTAAGAGAATGGAAGCGGGACCAGATGTAAAATATCTCCTATTCAATGCATCGGATTATTTGTATATTTCAAATTACACTACCATTGAAATTTTTGATCCAAACCTAAATTTTTATGATAATTTTCAAAATGCAACAAATCCCAATGATTTTACTCCTCGCGGATTATTTATTAATTCCACTGGACACGTTTACGCAACTGATCCCGATTATGGAAATAATGATAGCATTCACATTTTCACCCAAAACGGAACATTCATTCGTAGTATAGGAGGAGATGGGGATCCTAATATTAATTTCTATAATCCACAAGCCATAGTAGTTAATTCTTCAGGACATATGTTTATCGCTGATGAGAACACAAATCCTAGGGGAATTAAAATAATTAATCCAGATGGTACGAACTCACGCAATATTACCACATCTATTGTCAGTCCAGATGATATGAAACTTAACAGCACAGGTTATCTGTATGTAGCAGATTATTATATGAAAATCTACACTCCTGATGGGCAGTATCTTTGGAATCATCAAAGCCCTAACTCTAATGGTTTTCATCAATTTCTCGCCATTGATAGTTCCGATAATATCTATATTAGCGACGCGGATTCCAGCTATGAAGATGTGAAAAAATATAGCCCTGGGATGGAATTTCTCGATACAATAGGATTTCCGTACTATTCCTTACCAGGACAATTTAATAACCCACAAGATGTGGCCATTAACGGAACTGGATATTATTATGTATCAGATACTTACAACCATCGAATTCAGATTTTTACACCTGGAGGGCAATATCTATCATCCTTTGGATCACGAGGGAGTGGGATAGGTCAATTTGATACCCCTCGAGGAATAGATATCAATGCATCAGGACATGTCTATGTGGCAGATCAGTACGGGGATCGTGTGTGTGTGTTTGATCAGAACGGAAACTGGGTGAGATCTTTTGGATCCCATGGTGCTTTAAATGGGCAATTTGAATATCCGTATGATGTAGCTATAAATGATACAGGCCATGTTTATATAGCGGATTACAATAATGAACGTGTCCAAGCGTTTGACCAAATAGGAAATCATTTATACACTTTTGCCGTACCTGGTTCATTCAATGAAGTTAACAGTTTAACTATTAATGGATCAGGTCATGTCTTTGTAGTGGATGCAACACCTTCTGGAGGAACTTGGGCAGTAAATATCTATACAGCAACTGGGGAAATCGTAAGATCATTTGGTCAAAAATCTGGTAATGGTGAAACATGGTTCTCGGATCCAGAAGGTGTTGGGCTTGATTCAGATGGAAATATATATGTGGCCGATTCGGGGAATAGCCGAATTAAAATCTATGATACCATGGGAAATTTAATCCACATCTTCGGTTCATATGGAACGACTGATGGCTTGTTATCTAGACCAAGTGAAATTATTATAAATTCAACTGGTCATGCTCATATTATTGATAGTCAATCCCGATTACAAATCTTTAAGATAACAATTATATCGGGGCCACTCGCACCTGAACTCAATGCGATCAACCCATCAACCAGCAATAATGGAGTAATCGATTTAACATGGTTACCCTCGGGTATGGCTGATAATTACTCAGTATATAGACATGATCGAACAATTACAAGTGCAAACATCGCAAGTGCGATGGAAATTGCAACTGAAATTCCAGGTACCTCACATCAAGATATCTGGCAAGTAGAAGGTGAGTGGTATTATGCGGTCATCGCTAACAATGAAAGCGGATCATCTACTATCTCTGTTAACCAAATGGTCACCGTTGATCTACCAGCACCTTTACCACCTTGGATTGATGCAATCACCCCCTCAACCAGCACCAACGGCAGTATTAATATAACATGGTTATCCTCAGGTATGGCTGATAATTACACCGTATATCGTTACCATGAAGAAATTACTGGTGAGAACATAGCCAGTGCTACAGTGGTTGCGAATCAAATCAACACATTAGAATACACGGATTTTTGGCCAATCGAAGGTGACTGGTATTATACGGTTCGAGCAGAGAATGAAACCGGGATATCAGAAATTAATCTCGATGTAATCATGGTAACCGTTGATCTCTCATCACCACCTGCACCCTCGTTGAATCCTATTACACCATCTACCAGCACCACAGGAATCATTGATCTTATATGGTCTTCCACCATCTTAGCAGACAATTATACTATTTATCGACACCCCGTTTCGATTACGGATGGAAATGTAGCAGATGCGACTGTGATTGCCTCGGAGATAATTACCCTCACCCATCAAGATATTTTGCTAGTAGAAGGGGAATGGTGGTATGCGGTTATGGCTCACAATGAAACTGGGATGTCTTTGCTTTCAAATAGTGTAATGGTATCTGTTGACCTTCCCGATGCGGCCACTCCAATACTTAATATAATCACTCCAAATCCTTCAACGACCGGATCAATTCTACTGACCTGGAATCCCGATCCATCAGTACAAAATTATACGTTACTTCGCCATGATTTTGAAATTACCGACAGCAACCTCGAAGATGCTCAAATCCTTGCCAGAAACTTGGAGACCAATACCTATACAGATATCCTTCCACAAGAGGGTATGTATTGGTATGTGATAATAGCATCCAACGATACGGGCACATCTCCTATATCAAATAGTGAATCTGTGGTATTCTCAAATGGCTCAACCAGCTCTGGAGAGCCCAGTAATCTTGAGACTACAGAACCCAAAACTCCTGCAATGATTAACGGATATGAGTTGGGATTCTTCATTCCAATAACTATGATGATGGTGGTTATTTATATGAAGAAAGAAAGAAATGGACAAATATAATAAAATATTTAGAAATCAGAATAATATGATATGATTTGATTTATAATCACTTGTTTTTTCACCTTTTTTTAATAAAAATAAAGCACTTAAAATCTATAAAAAAATGTTAAAAGAAATTCAAATATTTCTAATCTAAAATGTGGAGAGATTGATCTAATCGCAATTAATCATACTGTTAAAAAAATATTTATATTAGATGTTAAAGCTTATTATCAAAAATTTCGTCCTGCAAATATTTAAAATGAAATTAATGAGATTTTTTTTAGAAATTCTAAAAAACATAAATCTAATATTTCTTATCTTATAAAAAACAAAAAATTTGTTCAAGACAATTTACATTATTTTATAGATTTTTTTGGAGGTAAAGATTATAATGGCTGGAAAATAATTGAAGGATTTATATTCAAATATCATTTACATTCAAAATATGTAATGAATTCAAAAAATATTATAATATTGTCTGAATTAGAAAAATTTCTTCAATATTTTTCCTCAATTTAGATATTTTTAAAATCGGTTCTAATATTAAGTTTCGAAAGTTCAACTAAAATGTTCTCGTATTATAATTACTCATTTTTTCTTAAAAATTAAGGAATCAGAATTAATGCAATATCGTAATCCTGTTGGCTCCGGCCCATCATCAAAGACATGGCCCAAATGCCCACCACATTTTTTGCATACGATTTCAATTCTGGTCATACCATAACTGTCATCTTTCTGTTCTATAACATTATCTTTTTTGAAAGCCTCATTAAAACTGGGCCATCCACATCCTGATGAATATTTATTCATCGAAGAAAATAGAGGCAGATCACAACCAGCACAATGATAAATACCTTCTTTAAAATGATTCCAATATTTTCCAAAAAAAGAATCTCGTATAAAAAAGAAAAAAAAATCTATATGGGTAATAAAAAAGTTCTACTCTCGATTATTCGAGATAAAAGTAATTCAAAATGATTGCGATAATATTTTTGCTTTTTCAAAGATTTTATCAAAGGTATTTTTTTTGATTCATAACCATCAATAAAAAGAGCTCTATTTTGAGAAGTGATTTGATTCGGTAGAAAGAAAAGAACTAATAATTCCAAAGCAAAATGTGGATAGGTTTCAAAAAATGGAACCAAGCTTTTAAAAATTTCTTGAAAAATTATGAAATTTTTCTTGTATTTCAAAAATAAAACAAGATTATGGTTGCTTCGTTTTTCCACAATATGATATAGACTGTTTTGAA
>CAYPTZ010000293.1:0-5195 GCA_964413395.1 uncultured archaeon
GGACTTCAGACCCTCGTGCTAAAGTTTTTTTTATACTTTTTTTTATCATTTTCATTAAATAATGATATTTATTTGTTATTTTTGTAAAGGTTCTAAAAGTTGAACAATAAACTAATTTTTTGTTTAAACAATATTATGAAGAAAGAAAATTACCTTTTAACTAATGAAATTCCAAAAGTAATCGATAACAAATACCGAGAATGGTTATTAAATACTCTTGAGAAGCGACGCAATGATGGATATTGGTCATGTCGTCAACAAATATAATTTTTTCTAATTATTCGCTTAAATTTCTGTATTTTTTAATAATATAATTCATACATAATTTCAATTTTTAGATCATTTTGAAAATTCATATCCTAAGAATTGTAAGGTGTATTTTTGCCTATTTTTTTATAAGATAAGAAGAAATAATTAATTATTATAAATTATTTTGAAATGAAAGTTTTGAGAAAAATTGATTCATGAAATTGATATTGATAAAATGATTTTAGTATATGAAAAGTTTCTTTATTCAGGAGATATTTCTTCCAAACAAGTTAGTGCTAAATGGAATTTTTCTTTGATTGAATCGGAAAAAGAAGAAATTAACCCAAAACTTTTATCAAAAGTATATGAACATTCAAAATTTGAGAATAAAAATAAAAATGGAGCGATTTTTACTCCAGATTATATCGCAAAATCTATGATAAATTATTCATTTAATACTTTCATTATACTTAGAATTAAAGAATTCTATCCTGAAATAGAAATTAATATTCAACCAATTGAATTATTTGATCAATTATTACTTTGGAATGAAGTATTATCACAGGATTTAATCTTAGCAATAATAAATTCTATATATTTTAAAATAATTCCAAACCTAACGATTTTAGATCCTTGTGTTGGGGGCGGGGTGTTTATTTTTGAATTTTTTCTTAAAATTATTGAAGTAAAATTATTTTTACTCCAAATTATAGAAAATCCAAATTTGATTAATAAATTGAGTAAAAAAATAAGAAAATATAACAAAATGCAACTGAATTTATCAGAAAAACGAATTAATATAATAAAGGATAAAATTGACTTATTAAGTTCTTCTAAAAAGGATAATATATATAGAAGTATTTCAGATATAGTAAAAAAAAACTTATATTATATAGATATTGATAAAAAAGCAATAACAATAATAAATTTCCGATTACTATCACTCTTAAAATCTATATTTCCTGAAAAATGGTCCAAATATATATCAACACTTCAATTTAATGCTTATCCTAATGATTATTTGCTTTGTGATATAAAAAAAATACAATTGTTATCGAATAATTTTTCAATTATTATTGGAAATCCTCCATATATTGGATCAGATGCAATTATTAAGCAATATTCAAAAATTACTAAAAAATTATTAAGAAAAACCTATGAAATGGTTATAAAAACTGGTTCCAAATCAGATTTATACTTCTATTTTATATTTAAATCAATTTCTTTATTGAAAAATGGAGGTTTATTGGGATTTATTATTCCCAATAGAATTATTTCTAATGATTATTCATCAATTTTAAGAAATTATATTTTAAATACAACTAAAATTAACTTAATATATACATTTAGTCCAAAAATGAAAATATTTCCTTTAGTTAATGTTCATCCTTGCATATTATATTTAAGAAATATTGACAATAAAGAAAATAAATCTATTTATTATTCTGGCATCTATGAAGATCAAGAAATAACAAATACTTTTTCATTATATTCTGAAAACTATCATATTATACCTCAAGAATTATCCTCTTTATATAATATTTTCTTCATTGATACTTCAAAAGAAGAGGAATTATTTCTAAAAAATATAAAAAACTATCGAATTTTAAAAGATTTTCTTATAATTCATGAAGGTATTCGTTCTGCTCACTTTGAAGGAAAATACCCTAAAAATTTTAAAAAGAGAATTACATATTCTGAATGGAACGAATTAATTATTCAAAATAAAATGGTATATCTTGCAGAAATTAGAGGAAAAATGATAAAACGTTATAAGATTGATGATTCCACATCTTATTTAGCAATACCTTTATTACTTAATAATGAAAAATCTACAGAAAAAGACATTTATTTGACTGATATTTTATCAGAGAAGTTATATATCAGAGAACTTGGAGATAAAATTTATGCTTCAATAAAAACCAAAAGCAAACATCCTTCTATTGGATATGGAGGTGTATATTTTTTTGGAGTGAAAGATATCGATATTAATCAAATACTTACATATTTTAAAAATGAAGATTGTACAGATATCAACGAAAATTTGCTTCTTTTTGGATTTTTAGTATATCTTACATCTAAAACTTTTCTATATATTTATAATAAACTATTTTCAACAGGTTCATGGGGAAATGCCTTAAAATTTAGAAGTAATTATTTATATCAAATTCCTCTAATCCCCTATAATATCCGCTTATTTTCAAAATTTGGGTTAATTTTATCAATTATGCATAAATTTGATGAAAATACAACGAAAAAAATCGCTGATTTGATTTCTGAAATTACTATTTGGCTTGAAAAATTAGTTGATTTGTATTTATTTTGTCAAATTATTCTAAATATGACTTTTTCCGAGTTTTACGATTTTTCGACAGTTAAATTAGCTCATTTCCAAGAAAAATTAAATTTATTTCATAATAATATAAAATTACTATTTAGTGTTATTAGTTATGAAAAATTATATCATGTTAAAATGGAGGATATAGAAGATTTTTTAGAGAAAATATTAGTGATCAAATTAACTATTGAAAATGATGAAGAAATTAACAAATTAATGCTAAAAATTGAAGAAAATACAATTTATAAAAAAATTATAAAGAAGTGAGAAAAAATTTATTTAAAAATTTTAGAAAAAGCCCATATTCCATCTGTTAATGAATGAACACATTTAATGACTTTGCCTTTCGATTTAGACTTCATTTCATCTGCATCAAATAAGGCCTCTCCAACAGCGAGAACTCTTTCATGCTTAGGATCTTTAATTGTCACAATGTCTCCTTTTTTAATATCAGGATTTATAGTTGTGATTCCAGGACGCATAACGTCTGCTCCTTTAGAAACAAATTTAATTGCTCCTTGATCCACATATATTGATTTATATGGCAATGTATTGTTCATTAGATAACTTAAAAGTGGAATTAATTTATTATTTGATAACCAAAAAGTGAGTATGTTATCTATTGCATATATTTCTTGATTTTGATCTAATTTAATCCATTCTACTTTGGTTTTAGCTGATATTATTTCATTTATTAAAGATTCATTATTAGGAATCATTTCATTCAATTTAAGTATGAATTTTTTCTTATCTTTTGATTTTAATAAATGTCTTTGATGAATTTTTAAAGGGGCTGGGCTCATTTTTTTCACTTTATTCCATTTCTATCTTTTAGGATGCCCTAATGAATAAATATGTGGATAATTATCTGGGTTTATAAAACTTCTATGAGCAATAAAGGTTGGAATATTATTAATCACAATAGTCTTTTTAAATTCATCCCAATCTGTAGGAACTAATATTAAATCCACACCTTCAATACATTTTTCTGCTGATTGAAAGTATTTCACTTCATTGATTTTCATATCTTTTAGCATTTTTTTTGCCATTTCCATTCCTTTTGGACAATATGCGTTTATTTGACATCCTTGAGAAACTAAATATGCTATTATTTTTAATGCAGGTGATTCTCGTGTATCATCAGTATCTGGTTTGAATGAAAGTCCTAAAATTGCTACATGTTTTCGGCTAATTGGCCCAATTATTGATTTAGCTAAATCAATCAGATGTAAATATTGATTATGATTTATTTTGACAACTTCTTGAAGAATTTGAAAGGGAGAGTGATTTACTATACCTGAATGAATAATTCCATTAAGATCTTTTGGGAAACAACTTCCTCCATATCCTGGGCCATTTCTCAAGAACAGGGGGCTTATTCGTTTATCGACTCCAATTACATCCAAAACTTCTTTAGCATCTATACCTACCTGATCACAATAATTTGCCCATTCATTAGCAAAAGTTATTTTCATTGCTAAAAAGGAATTTATTGCATATTTTATAGCCTCTGCCGCATTTATACTGATAAAAGTGATTTGATTGTCTGATGCCCAAGAATACATTTCTTTCATGATATTTTTTGTTTTATTATCTAATGTTCCTATAACTATTATATCTGGGTTAATTGAATCATCTAATGCAACTCCTTCCCGTAAAAATTCTGGATTCATGCAAATTCCATAATCTATACCTGCTTTTTTTCCTGAATATTCTTCAATAATTCTATTCACTGTATCTAAGGTTGTTCCTGGAACTACGGTCGATTTTACAACAATTGTATGATATTCTTCCTTTATTTTCAATGTTTCACCAATATTTTTTGCAATAGACTGTATATATGATAGATCAATCATTCCTCCTCTATCAGGTGTTCCAACACATATTAATGATATACTTGTTTCCAAAACGGCCTTTTTTACATCAAGAGTTGCTTTTAATTTTTTTTTATTGATAACAAAATCATATAACATTTCATCTAAACCTTTTTCATATATGGTTGGTTTTCCTTTGTTGATCTCATTTACTTTATATTCATCAATATCTACTAAGATAACATCATGGCCATAATAAGCTGCACCTACTGCATTTACTTGACCTACATATCCTGATCCAATGTATGATATTTTCATTAATTGTATTAATATTAATTCTAAAATTAAAAAATTAAGAAACAATTTTTTTAGAGTAAAATATTATTTTATTTGATTAAAATGTCAAGACAAGAAATTTCTCTAACTCGATTTAAATGGAGGGCAGTTCCGTGGGAAATGTCCAAAAACATATCTGCAATTTGGATATATTGCAAAAATGGGCTGTTGTCTTTTGAATATGAGCTAAATCCAGATGTAAAAATCCCCAAAATTAATATTAAACGAGCGAAAAATAGTAAAAATCTTAATTTTGATCATTTTTATAAAATTACTAATCCCAAAATTATATCTTTTATAGGAAAATATATTAAAACTCTTGATGTTAAAGGAGCTTTTGGAAATGGAATATTGTTAAATTCCTTAGACATTCCCTTTGAAAATATTACAAAAAACATGAAAATAATGACAACCCTTATAGATTGGAATGATTTGTGGCACTCATCAAAAGTAAATTT
>CAYPTZ010000294.1:0-3985 GCA_964413395.1 uncultured archaeon
GAAAATTTTTTTTTATTTCAGAAAAAATAATAAAATCTAGAGAGAAGGGATTTTCTCGCTTAGAATTGATATTTTGATAATATTTTTTTGAATTATATGGAAAAAGCGTATGCATTTTGGTAGAATCAGCTAATTTTGATTCAAATTTAATATGTTTTTCAAATGATAAATAAATATATAAATCAAAAAAAGATATTACCCTTATTTCTTTCAAATAAGATAGGAAATTTATCATATAGGTTTCAGCCATCTTAGGAATAGAACAATAAAAAGAGAATATTTGATTGTTTAACTTAATAACTGAAATGTATGGAATTTTAAGAAAAAATTCATTTATTATCTTCTTTGGATTTTTGATTTCTTTTGAAAATTTACATAAAACGTAAAAAGTATTCAAATTTATTGTTGAATAATTTGAGATAATTATTGGAAAAAAATTGAAATATTTGGTTTTTTCTTCTAAAAATTCTCGGTTAGTGATATCATTTGGGATAAGGTTTTGAAATTGGGTTATAATTTTAAATATTGGTTTAATGGATTTTAATTCAAATGATTTAAAATCTCTTGAAATAAAAAATTGAGATAGTGATTTTAGTAAGTTTATTGAACTAATATTTGGAGATATATAGGGAATAAAATCTGTTAAAATATCAAATATTGAGGTTGATTTTAAAAATATTTCGATAAATGAAGAATTACTAAGTATTGCTAATTTGAATTGATCATTTGCAAAATTTAATAGTGAATCATACCAATTTCTAATTAATTTGTTTGATAAATCCCAAGGATTAAGTAAATAAAGTAAAGCAAAAATGGCTTTGTTGAGTAAATATTCTTTTTGAATAAAAGATAGTATTGAAAGGAATTTTAGTGTTTCAATATTTGAAGAATTTAATATTGAATGCAATAAAATTACCTTATTATTAAAATCAAATCTAAAACCAAAATTACTTTCAAAATAATCTAAATCTTCGATACATGACAATATTTGAATTCTATTAATATTTAGCTTTATTGTATAATTTATTTGGTTGCTAATCTTTTTTTGAGATTTTTTAAATATTTGATAAAGATCTTCTTCTATTATATTCATTTTTTTTAATAACCAGTTAGAATTACAGTATTTATTTAATTCTTTAAAATCTTAACTTAAGTAATTTGATATCATTCTAATTTTTATATGAATAAGTAAATAAAAAAAAGATAGGAGAATAAAAAAGTTATTGATTCCTATCAAAAATTTATGTTAATAAATTAGTTTAAGGTATTAATGGATTGCTTGGATATTTCATATTTATCAACCCTCCACGAATTTTAATGTATTCTTGAATATATAAACACCGAATATTTAGAAAAATTTAATAAAAAGAAATTTAAAAAAAAAATGAATATTCTAGAATATTGAAAAAAAAAATTTTGATAGAATTATATTAATTTGAAAATAGAATGAAACTATTCTTTGAAAATTTCTTTTAAATCAAAAATGAAATTATCTATATGATTTCTTTTTATATGGGGCATAATTACAATTCTCAAAAGCCCAAAGTGTTTAAAATAGCCCAAAGCCCATCCTTTATCTCGAAGTAAAGAATCAAATTGGGCCAAATTTATTTTTAATCCATCTATAATTCTTATACCAATTACATTCATTTGTGGTTCCCTAATTAATTCAATTTCTGGAATATTTGACAATTCCTTTATTAAATAGATTGTATTTTCCCAACATTGTAATACTATATTCATAAAGCCTTCTTTCCCTAAATGATGTAATAATGCCCAGAATGAAATGGCAGGCGCCCCTGGTCTAGTACCCAATATATTCATGGATTTAAATGAACCACCAGCTAAATAAGGTATTTCAAAGCCCTTCTTTCCAATTAATGATTTTCTTACTAAAAAACATCCTGCAGGATTAACATTCATTCCCATTTTATGTGGATCAACGGTAATAGAGCAAATTTCTGGCAATCTAAAATCAAAAATTGGTGTGTTAACTCCCAACATCTCCATAAACGGTAATACTACTCCACCAAATGCAGCATCAACATGCAAATACTTCTTGTATTTTTTAGATAAATCTGCAATCTCCTTAATTGGATCAATAAGACCAAGTGAACTTGTACCAGCCACAGCCACTAATGCAATAGTATTATCAGTAATTAGAGATTCATAATGTTCAAGATCCAAAGAGAAATCGGATAATATATTGGCTCGACTTACTTTAATCCCCATTAAGGCAGCAGCTTTATCAAATGAATAATGAGCAGATTTTGGAATAACGATTGAAGGATTTTCAACTGTGATATTAAGTTGTTTTGCTAGAAAAATTGCAATAATATTTGCCTCAGTTCCCCCACTTGTTAAGTTACCATGTACAGAGTGATCTCCAAGTAAATCTCCTAATAAATATATCAAATCGTTTTCAATTTCAGCAGTTGCAGGATTTAATCCTCTATCACCTAAATTCCTGCTTAAATATTTTGAATAGACTGAATTAGCAAAATCATGTGGTTCAGTTGTCATTGCACCAAGAATCTTACCGGAATTGTAGGATAAATCTTTTTTTAACCTTTTTTTAAGTTCCTTTAAAATATATTCTTGACTTTTTCCTTCAAATTTAAATTGTGAAAATGCATCTTTTTGAATTGGAAAATTTTTCTGTGCGAAATCTAATGTATCTAAAAAGTTTTTCCCTTTTCGGCTTAATTCCATTTTTGTGTACCTTAAAAACTAGAGATATTTTATTTCTTAGCTTATTGACTCAAAAATTCAAAATAAAATTTTAATTAGTTCTAGTATATACTAGTAATTTCTAATTTCTATGACTTTATTTGATCCTAATTGTTGCTGATTCAAATAACAATTCAAAATTCGATCATTTTACAAGATTGGGTTGAAATTAGACTATTTTAAGATGATTAAATTACTGATATATGCTTTTAGCTTAAAAAGTAGTTTTTATAATTTTTAATAAAAAATTGATCAATGAAAATCAAACCAAATTATATTAGGTAAAACGGCCAATATCCCGGGATTCATACTTTTTTAATATTTTACTAAATTCTGATTCAATATCAACGCGATAGTAATTAGCAAGACACAATAAACTAAAAATAGAATCTGCAATTTCTTCTCCAATAAAAATTTTGGGTTCATTTTCTTTCTTTCTTTTTATTTTTTCCTTTGAATTAATTTCTCTTGCTAGTTCACCAATTTCTTCAATAACTGATGCAAGCATTGCTAAAGGTGGCCAATAACCCCCTAGTTTTAAAATTAAAATATTTACCTCTTTTTGAATATCTGAAAGTGATTTATTTTTCATATAATATCATAGGAAAAATATCAGTAAATCATTTAGCTTTTTTTAAAATAATTCAAAAAATAAAGACTAAATTCGATTTCCACATTTATTACAAAATTTAAATTTTTTATTTAGTATTGCACCACAATTGCTGCAAGTATTATTTTGATCATCATTATTAATATCAGCCTTAAGAAATGATGGGATATATTCACTATTTGGTTGTGATTTTTTACTTGAATCTGAAAATGGATTTTTAAGAGTTTTTTTTCGAGTTGTATCTAAAAAACTTTTTTTAGGATTTTTTGGTGATTCTGACATAAATCCAAAAGAAGGCTTTTGTTTATTCTCATCAGAAGTAGAATTACTACTATAATTACTATGGATATTCGAAAATAAATCAGGTAAATCATTCAATTCCTTTTTCTTTTTATGATGATGTTTATGTTCTTTTTTATCATCGATAGGATTACTTGTTGGAATAAATGGATTAATAGATTTATTGATAATTTTAGGTTTTGTATCAATGGGACTAGATTTCAAAAAGGGATTAATATCAGATTTATTCTTTGAATTAACTTTTAATTTTGGAGATAAAATAAAAGGGTTTGAACTTTCATCATTACTTCTATTCATATTGGTATTAAAAAAAGGATTGATTTCTTTCTTTTTTCCAATAGGTTG
>CAYPTZ010000294.1:3995-5192 GCA_964413395.1 uncultured archaeon
ATTAAATTTTCTTTTTTAAATATATTATCTTTTTTAAAATCTTGTGAATTTTTTTCCTTTTTTTCTTCATTAGAGATAGAATTATTTGAAAATTTGCCGTTATGAGAAATAAACTCTTTCTTTTTTTCAATTGATGGTTTTGGGGGTACTTCAGGAATAAATTTCTCACTATTTACATATTTTATTTCCTTCTTTTTAATAATATCAGATTTTTGAACTTGAATCTCAGATTCATTTTTTATTTTCTCATGAACGATATCTTTTGATTCTACTTTTGGAGCAAACCAATCAGGTTCCTCTAACATATCATCTAAATTACTATCTAAAATATCAGAAACTGCATTTTCTTGAGGATTATCAGAATTATTTAATAATAAATCTGATTTTTGTAAAGAAATATCAATTGGAGCAGGTTTAATTTTTTCATTACTGTATTGTTTTTCAGATAAACTTGATTTTGATGAGAATATGGATATGGGTTTAGGTTTATTTATAAAGGGAGAATTAAAATTTTGATTAGTGTTATCATTAACAGAAAAAACTGATTCAGGCTTTGATGAATTTAATTGATTTTCTAGAATATTTTCATTATTTTTTTCCAGATTTGATTCACTCATTAATGATTTTTTTTTTTTTTGCTCATTAATCGAAGAAAAATTTTCACGATTAAGCATTTTTGAAGGAATATCTTCACCAATCATAAGAAGAGCTAAAATACCAAAAATATCTGATACTCCATCCCCATTTTTTGCACTTGATTCTATATAAAACATATTAAAATCTTGTGCCAATTCTTCAGCTTCTTCTCGAGATATTTTTCTTTGATCTACTAAATCACTTTTATTACCAACTAGTAGCATTGGAATATCTCCAGACTCTTTTCTTACTTCTTGCATCCATTTTGGAATATGGTCAAAAGATTCTCGATTAGTTAAATCAAATAAGATAATACATCCCATTGAACCTTTATAATATAGGGGACGGACATATTGAAATCTTTCTTGACCTCCAGTATCCCAAATTTGTAATTTCACATTATGATTATTTATTTTGATAGATTTTACTGCAAATTCTACACCAATAGTTAATTTATAATTTTCCTTGAAAAATCCTTGGCTGAATCTTACTACTATTGCAGTTTTCCCACAACCACCATCTCCTACTGCAACACATTTAAATAAATAATCATAATTATCT
>CAYPTZ010000295.1:0-741 GCA_964413395.1 uncultured archaeon
ATTTCGCTTTCTTGAATGAAATAATTTAGAAAAGTTATTTTCCTCATAATTCGACCATTTTATATCAAATAAAGGATGCATCATGAGTTTCCTTATAATGAAAAAATCGAGTAAAAAATGATCAAGCAGGACTAAAAAATATTTAAACAAGACTATTCCCTATTGATCAGATTAGGATTTCGTAATTCATAATGGATTCTCTTAAGGAGAGTCTTTCGGAGAGGAAATCTGTATTATAGCCTGAAATTCAGGAGTGTTTCTGATTGAATCAAAATCGGAATCTTTTAGTGCAGAAATTTTATATGAAGGTCGTAAAAGGACAGATTTCTTTAAAAAAGAACATGATTTTGGAAGATCCCCAATTCGAGCATAGTAACAGGCAAAATTATAAAACCCAAAGGAAAAAAGAAAAAAACGGTTGTCTACAGCATGAGAGGCATTTTCCTTGAGTGAGTTTGATGATTCATGGTAAATACCAAGAAGGTTGGGTTGGACAATTATAAAATGCATCATACATATTAGGTCCAAAACCGCCCCATAAATTATCATCCCATGCTTCAAGATTCTGATTAAAATTTGTCGCATCTCGGAACATTTCAATAATGGAATTGGTAGCATCTACATTCCAGCCACCGATATTTTGGTTGAAGAGGGACGCACCATAAAACATTCTATACATCTCCGTCACGCTGGAGACGTCCCATCCTCCAATATAGCGGTTGAAGGTTATAGCTTCATTGA
>CAYPTZ010000295.1:751-2141 GCA_964413395.1 uncultured archaeon
TTCATTGAACATACTTTCCATATTTGTAACATGGGAAACATCCCAACCGCCAATATTCTGGCTGAAAACTTTAGCGCTACTAAACATACATCCCATATTTGTTACACTGGAAACATCCCAACCGCCAATATTCTGGTTGAAGACATCAGTATCACGGAACATACTATACATACTTGTTACACTGGAAACATCCCAACTCCCAATATATTGGTTGAAATTATGACACCATCTGAACATATAACTCATATCTGTCACATTGGAAACATCCCAGCCGCCAATATTTTGGTTAAAATTACCAGCACCCAAGAACATATTATTCATATCTGTCACATTGGAAACATTCCAGCCGCCAATATTTTGGTTGAAATAATTTGCCCCATAAAACATATAACTCATATCTGTCACATTAGAAACATCCCAACCGCTAATATCATCATTTAAATAAAAACATCCGTAGAACATATGATTTAGGTCCGTTGTTCCTTCTAAATTTAGGGGGTTTTCTGCACTGATACGTAAATTAGTACAACCACGGAAATAATCTCCATTATTTCCCAAATTTAGATTGCCCCATTGTGAAATATCTTGAATTTTAGTTCTGTCCCCACTATAATTAAAACGCCATCCTTTACATGTTCCGTTAATCCTTATTGAATAAGTACCAGCTGTGTTATATCCATGGGTTGTTTGAATTTGATCATATTCTGTAATAATGTCACTGGTTCCATCTCCCCAATAAACTGTGAAATTATAGATTCCATCCGATTCTAAGGGTAACTTAACTGCAGTAGAATTACTTGAGCCGGAAATTGTGTTAGAAGTACTCCATGTTGATATAAATGATAGGGTATCAATGATAAAGGTAACTGAAGTTGACCCTACATTCCCAATAGTATCATTAGACCAAGCATAGAGTGTAATGGGGCCCTCCGGAAAAATAATCTGTACTGGGGCGGTATAGGTTACATTTGTGCCTTCCCAATTAAACCAAATCATATCAATATCATTATCATCTGTAGCAGTGATCTCTACCAATTGCGTTGCACTAGTACAGATGGCATCATTTGGGCAAATATCAATTGTAGGGCCAAGTTTATCTTCAACAATAATTTCCATTGAACCTTGGATTGTATTCCCGCTTGTATCATTCACATAAACCATAAGAGAATAAACTCCATCTGAAAGAACTGTGTTATTAGTAATCACACCACTTCCATTAATTTGAAAGTTGATTATATCATTAATCCAGTATTGGTCAATGGCACTATTGTCGGTGGCTTCCACATCAAATGTAAATGGATCACTGTTATTTATTGTTTGGTCTGCTGGAGCGATAACCCAAGTAGGATCTTCGAGATCCTGAATAGTGATAATCATTGGACCTTGGATT
>CAYPTZ010000295.1:2241-5189 GCA_964413395.1 uncultured archaeon
TTTGGTCTGCTGGAGCGACAACCCAAGTAGGATCTTCGAGATCCTGAATAGTGATAATCATTGGACCTTGGATTGAATTGCCATTTGTATCGTTCACAAATACTATGAGAGGATAGACTCCAACGAAAAGAAGGGTGGTGTTAGTAATCATACCACTTCCACTAATTTGGAAGTTTGTCGTATCATCAATCCAATATTGGGCAATGGCATCATTGTCGGTGGCTTCCACATCATAGGAAAATGGAGCACCTAAAAGAATTGTTTGGTCTGCTGGAGCGACAACCCAAGTAGGATCTTCGAGATCCTGAATAGTGATTGTAATCTCAACACTGATTTCGTTTCCAGAGGTATCATTTACTTTAATTGTAAGGGGATACAATCCAATTAAAAGGTGAGTCGCATTGGATATTACACCATTCCCATCAATTTGAAAATGGACTGTATCATTAATCCAATATTGGTCAATCTCTTTATTGTCAGTAGCATTTATATCATAAAAAAAGGATGCACCAAAAACACTAATCCGATCCCCCGGCACTTCATCCCATAAAGGGTTAGTTATATCTTTTTCATCAGAAGCATTTTTTTCTCCATCATTATTTAATATTATTATATTATAGATGCCAAATGAACTGACTAAAATCAATGAAAGATAAATAGCAATCATCTTTTTTTTCATAGATATTTTATAGTCTTTTACATATATAATTTCCACTAATTTGATCATTTTTGATAATTTATATTTCGTTATACATTCCAAATGTCATTACGTTTAGGATTCTCGAAATCAAAAGATGAAAAAATGAATTTGGAAGAAAATGGGTGGTTGAAAAAAGTATTCCTAACAGAAATAGAATAGAATTAATTGTAAAGATGTTCAAATATAGATTAAAATAAAATAAAAATATATAAAAGAATCTAGATTTTAACTGGTTTCAAAAAATTATAACATTTCATATCAGATAGCCTAAAAGTTGTATTAGGAATTTTCTTGCAATGAAAAAATCGATGAAAGAAAAAAATTAAAATATTCTTGATCTAAGTTATTACTAAATGACAGAGATCCCTAAAAGTAGTAGCAAGGAAAAAAATAGTGAGTTCTTTACAACTGATTTCTCCCATCCGTATAAAAGACGAGCGCTTAACTATATTATTTTTAGTATTTTATCCGCTATTGTAATTTTAATAGTTCGAGGACAAAATCCTTTAATTTTTGGATATTTTGATAAGTTTATTCTAGCTTTAAGCGGAATTATCTATACTCTTAATGGAATGTGCTTAATATTTATCTTTTTCAAGCCAATATACAAGTATAAAACAGTTAAATCCTCTATACCTTATCATATATTGGAAAAAGACTTTAAAAGAAAATTTGATCAACTATCACAAAATTTTCCTATCTACATACCACCAAAAAAAAAATATTTCCTTGAAATTATTTTCATTATATTATGGATTATTGTCGCAATTTTGGGACATCTTTGGAATATCAATAAAGGAGAGGAAAATGAAGGGGCTTATGCAATATCTTTTGGAGTGTTCCTAATAATTCAAATGATGATTTCTTATGTACTCATTTGTCAAGCAATAGATAATAGTACAAAAAGGAAAATCCAAAAAGCAAATATACTCCAGCAAGGGTTTTTCAAGTATTATAAAGGATTATCTCTTAGATTTAACGTGGACACTGGAAAATTTCGTGATCCTGGATTTGGAATAAAATTTCTTTCTTCCCCCAAAACGGATGAGCAATCGTCAGTATGTAAATTTATCAATGATGGGCGCAATTTATTATATTTTGCAGCAAATCGTGATATAGTTTTATTTATTTTTGTTCCACTTTTGATGGTTCTAATAACTCCTTTTGTATTCAATCTTCAAGATCCTCAAGAGTTGTTTTCTATGATAGTACTTGAAATTATCTTTCTGTTCTGGTTCATTATCGTAATGTATAAGTTTAATAATCGGGAAAAATTGAAATATCAAATTTGTATGGCTCTAGGAATTTATCTTCCAAATTTTAATGATATGCAATCAGGGTCCGAATATTTGAGGTGATTTTTTTTAAAATTATCCAATAGGTATCCGATCAGAGAGTTAGATCCTCTCAGAACTTATTGTATTTTTCAACTGTTGTTCTGATGAAATCATCTAAAATTTCTTCTGAAATATGAAGCCCGGTGTCGGTTAATTCCAATGTACAATTTGGTAATAATTCTGACGTCCTAACTGCAGTTTTAAAAGGAATGTCATCATCTAATTTACTATGGCGCATGTAAACAGGTTGAGACACATCTGATAAAAAGAATCCCCAATTGGAATATCTCAATTTAAAATCCTGTGCCACACCAAAACAATTATGCATCATTGATTCTTTAACTTCATTTGTATTCAGTTCCACTTTTGAAAAGTTCGAGAAAACTAATTTGTAGGCTAATTTCTTCAAATCAAACATATTTTTACCTTTAATTATTGGATAGGGTAAATATGATGAGACTATTTCGTCATACAATGCAGGCATTCCACTTAAAATATAGATATTTCGTATTTGATTTGGAAATTTATAACCCAAGGAATAACTAAATGGGGCGCTGGATGATATCCCAAGTAAATCAAATTGATCTAAATTCAAATCCCGAATGAAGGATACAAGAATTTTACCCCATTCGGCATAATTTTCAAGAATTTTTGGTGTTGATCCCGCATATCCTGGTCGAGCGATACTAATAATCCGATAATTTTGATTGATCAGTCGATTGAATTGCTCATAATCATAAATACTTTGAACTAATCCGTGCTGAATTAGAATGGGAAATCCATCTTTATCTCCGTATTCAGCATAGGAAATGGATTCGTGTTCCGCATATTTGTAGTTCCTCTTCATTCGTCTCATCGTCAGTAAATGTGAAAAAAAATTTGGACATAAATAGACAATATATTTTAAATGA
>CAYPTZ010000296.1:0-5186 GCA_964413395.1 uncultured archaeon
ATATAATCGATGGACTCCAGTTGTGGTTTCTTCAGAAACACCACGAATATCTTTTGCTAATTCAGGATGCATCTTGTGAACCCATAGTGTGACATCTCCTCCATCATCAAGAAGTAAAGTAGGCCCACCTTCTTCAAATAATAAAGTTTGATTAATGCACCACCAATAATCTTCTTCTGATTCATTTTTCCACGCAAATACAGGCACTCCTAGATCCGCTATTGCCGCAGCTGCATGATCTTGGGTAGAGAAAATATTACAACTTGCCCATCTTACTTTTGCACCTAATTTTAATAGTATTTTTATTAATACCGCTGTTTCTATTGTCATGTGTAAAGAACCAGAAATTCGCATTCCTTTCAATGGTTTTGAATCTCCGTATTTATCTTGTATAGCCATAAGACCTGGCATTTCTCTTTCTGCTAAAGCAATTTCTTTATGACCCCATTCAGCTAAAGAAATATCTTTTACTTTATAAGGTAACGAATGATCAGGCTCCCCCGACATTTTTAATTCTAAACTATCTTCAACCATTTCTATCAAATCAATAAAATGTTACAAATATAAAAATAATTGACATATGTTTCAAAAATCTGAAAAAAATGAATTTAATGTTAAAAAAAAATCTTTAATTGATGCCTTTGATACAGTATTGAATAAATAAGAATAATGTAATGGATTGATGAAAAATCATTTTATTTATTTAATTTTGCCTATATTTGAAAATGGATTCACCTTAGATAAATTTAACAAACTTTACTAAAACATTATAAAATTGAAGATTAAGGAAAGAAAAGTAAAATAAGTTTTAACATAAGATACCATTATATTATAATATGGTAGATAATTTTCAAAAAATTTTTTTATTAGAACAACTATACAAAAACTCACGCATCAGTTCAAGTCATTTAGAAGAGAAAATGGGATTATCGAGGCAATCTATCTCAAAAATAAAGAATTTTTTATGGAATAAGAAAATAATCTATAAACCTACTTTTATACTCAATCCTCATGTACTAAATCTTCAGTTTTTTTTTATGGAAATAAAAACTAATCCAAGTGAGCCACGTATTCTTGAAGCAATATCCAAATTTGAAGAGATTTCAGCTTTTGATGGGATTTTAGGAGATTATTCACTAATCATAAAATTTGAAGTCCAAACAAAAAAGAAATTTGCAGAAATATTAGCTCAAATTGATAAAAATATTTCAAAAAGCTTATTTTCTTCTTATCGTATTATTGAGTGTATTGATATTTTTAAAGTTGGAGGGTTTATACTAAATCGAAATCATCCCGTAAAAGCTTTAGATGAAAATGATAAGAAATGGGAACTGCTTCAATTATTAAAACGAAATTTCAATTTAAAGAAATGGGATGAAAGAGAAAATGAACATTTTTTTTCCACAGAAGAAAAGAAAATTTTAGAGAAAATTAATTTATCTCGAACCTTTAGTAATTTTCAAGAAGATCACATTATCCAAAATTTCACAATCATTCTCAATAATGAAAAATTTTTACAATTAATGTCTTTAGGAGCAAAATCGACAAAAGAACCAGATCTATCCACAAAATTTTATATTCAGATCCAACCAAAACATATTGGCTTTTACACTACCCTTGCATTTAAGTTAATTCATGAACCAAATATCATTGATCTTTACAGAACAGGAGATGAAGCAGGGTTATTAGCTGTAGTTAGGACAAAAGGTTTACGAGGTTTGAATTTATTTTTAAAAAAAATATATAATAAATACGAAATCATGAATACTCACACAACAGTAGTAGTCGATGAGATTTTACCCACAATTCACCCTCCAACAATAAAAATTGCCGATGAAATTTGCAATAATTCAAATTATTAAATAAACAGCGATTTTTCTTAAATTTTTTATCAAAAAATTACTTTATATAAAATTGGCCTCCCGAAAAATTATAGAAACAAGGATCATAAAATAAATAAGAAAAAAATTTCATATTATTACTTAAGAGAAATTAAAAGAAACAAATAATAAGTTAAGAGGTTTTCTACAATCACATCATGTAAATATTGTCAATCAACAGAGATTAATTATAGTTGTCCAAATTGTAACGAGCAATTTTGTTTTAAGCATACAGGTTCTACTGATAAGTATTCATGTAGAAAACATCTTAAAATAAAATTTAATAGAATTCAAGCTAATGAGCGAGACAATAGATGTCAAGTACTACAAAGAAGTAGATGCCCTACATGTGGAAATTTGCTAGAAATTACCACTCTTCCTTCGGGTCAAATGTTTTTAAAATGTTCTCATTGTTCATGGAATTCTCGTACAAATTCTCCGATTATATTAGGTAGCACTGAAAAATATGTTGAACGAGAAGCTGAAAAATATGGATTAGCACGCCATCCAGATAAATGTAATGATAGATTAAAAAGAATCAAAGGGCGAGATTTTTGTATTAACTGTTTTATTAATGATTTAAAAAGTGTAACTGAAACAAAATTTCGTGTGTTAGAACTAAGATATGGTTTATCTTCTCCTGAAATAGAAAGAACTATCCAAGAATTTCTTGAACAAAATTTAATCAAAGGATTACTTGATGCTAAAAAAAAAGTATTTATCTTCTTTACAGCAGATTCAGAATCGAAATTGATTACCAACCTTCATTCTCAAGGCTTTATTGATTTAACCCAACTTCAAACAGATCTGAAAGCGAGTTCTGAGACAACTACACGAATAATGATAGAATTAATACGTAAAAATAAATTACGTGGGACTTTTACTCAAAAGAAAAATCGCTATTATCTAGAACAAGGTTTAACTCAACATATATTACAAGATTTAAAACAGCATGGAAAATTAATACATTCAGAATTAGCTCGGAAATATGAAATCCCAGAAGGTAATGTCAAAAATTACATTATGAATATGATGCGAAATAAGTTAATTGTCGCATATTTTGCAGATAATGGAAAGGCTACTGTGTCTGATGAAGAATTAGAAAATGAAATTGAGAATTTTTGTATTAAAAATGGAATTTTCATGATAAATTCACTTTCTACCCATTTGCAAATTGCCCCTGAGTTAGCAAGAAGATCTCTTTTTAAATTGATCCAAAAAGGAGTCGTCAGAGGAATATTTACTCAAAATCATGAATTCCTGACGGAAGAAAAACTCAGCGAAAAAATCAAAGCAATTGCTCGAGCCTATCGTACTATTCCAATCATCGATTTAGCAAGAAAACTAGCAATTACAGAGCAACGGGTTGAAGAAGGATTAGCTACATTAATATCAAAAGGTTCTATCAATGGTTATATTGATATGGCCAAACGACAATTTATTGCTGACGGAAAACAACCAGTTACTTCATTTAACTCCCATGCACCAGCTGGATCTACCTCATCTGGAGAAAATACTCCCGGACTCCATGGAGAAGTTGCAGTAGTTCGCCAATATGATTTTGTGGGAGGTCAATTACATTTTAAAGTTGTTGTTCGAAATAAAACTAATATGGCAATCCACGATATTAAAGTAATTTTAGATGTTCCAAGTTCTTATCGTCGTGCACGTGAATTGATTACAATCCCAGTAATAGATCCAGGGAATACTCATGGTGTAGATTTTTATTTAGAACCTGCAGAGTGTGGAATTTCAACCATTGGAGGAACAGTTATTTATAAAAATGCAATGGGTAAATTTAACACGATATATATCAAACCTAAGGATGTTCAAATTAAATGTCCATTATTAATTAAAAGTTTAGAGACCATTGAAGACTGTCAAAAAGCAATTCAATCCTTACCAAGTGATGCAAGAGCATTTTTAATAGCAGATCTCCCATCTCAAATGGCTTATAGTGCCGCACATCGAGCTGTCGCTCAATTTGATGTTACCAATGTAGCATCCTATGAAAATGACAAGGATGGTGATTATGAAGCCGAAGCTTGGTTTAGTAGTGAAGCTAAAGTTACGGGGGGACGAGTAATTACGCGAATTTATATTAATGGAAATAGTTCTACCTTAGAAATTCGTGTATGGTGTAATGAAGCAGGACAATTGACGGGGCTTTTAGCAAAAATGATAGAATTATTATTTATTGAAATCAATATGATGCGAAAGATCAAGAGTGATGAACGAAATAAGACCATGGATGTTATGGCCATCACCCGAAATTTAATGGAAATTTCCAATATTTGTCTATTAAGATATAGAGCAGCCAGTGCAAAAATCAAATTAGAAGATACCTATTCACGATTAACTCGGATTTCAAATTCGGATGAAGATACAAGTGCGAAAATATATAAATGGATTAAAAAATTCGAAGAAGAACCCTATACAGATGATGAAGCGATGTTAATTGATCAAGATGCAGATAGTTTGGATGGAGATATTCAATCTATTCAACAATCATTACGTATTCAATTAAGTGCATAAATTTGTCTTTCTTCATTTTTTCGATACTTTCTTCTATATCTGTTTTTTTTTTACAATTTTTTTGCAAATAAATTTTAAAAGCAAAAAGAAAGTAATTACCTAACCAATCTATAATTGGTGAATCAATTTTTTAATTCTACTAAGAGAGATTCTCTTTTTCATTTATGTCTACTTTTTCTTATCTATGTTAAAATAAATGGACTGTTGATTGTTGGATGATAATACAAATTTTATATATGATAAGAGGTATATAGATTAATTAGAAAAAATGCAAAATAGAGATACAGATACACGATCTAATTCTTCACAATTAAAAAAAGATAAAGTAGAAATCCAGAATAATATCGAGATATGTAAAAATTGTGAATACATTAGATGGAATTTCGATAGATATTATAAAGATTATGGAGAAGATGTTGAATCTTGGAATACAGTAAAAAAATTCATCTATCCTATTCTGGGATTTACTAATGTCATTTTAATTATTGGAGTTATTTTAAATAATGAACTTCAATGGTACACTAGATTCCTTGTAAGTCTTATAATTTTCCTATTAACCGCTGGTTTCGGGTTTATAGCTTATTCAATGATTATTTTTCATAAAAGTCACTTAATTGAAAAAATATCTCAAATTTATGAAAATGAATCTATCGAATTTGAAAAATATAATAAACCAATAGATTGTTCTCCAAAGGATAGAGCATCTCTTTTTTTGATTTATAGTTGCCTTTACTTATTAATTTTAATTCTGGGAATTTGGAATGAAGATCC
>CAYPTZ010000297.1:0-2338 GCA_964413395.1 uncultured archaeon
AAAATATTGAAGAAAATCAAAATAAATTTAAAAATATGAATTCTGATAGAATCTCCTATAGACTAAAAAATAAATTAAAAAAAAAAAGCTAAAACCTCAAAAGATAGTAAAAAGTTATGGTAAATAAGACAACACCATCAGTTGTTGTAATCAGCGCCCTATCAAAGTATAATTCTTCGACTTTATAATTTGAAAAAGGACTGTACACATAATGGTGCCACATTTGGTTTATTATTAAGACCTGCTCCATATTTGGCATACTTCCTATATGAGAGGTGAAGAAATTATAAAATTCTTCTGTTGAATTCCCTGATTCCGTCTTACTTTCAGAAATAATCTCATTTTCACCAAGGAAAAGCCAAGATATGGGGGTTTTTCCTCCTATATGAGGGATTGACTGAAAATCTGAGATATTTACAACATTACATTCTGTATAATAATTTAACGTAAGATTTTTATATTTTCCTCCACTTATCGGAGATCTCGCCTCGGGTAATAATTCTTGCGCTTCCCCAAAATTCATCATAAAATGTGGCGGACCCAATTCAAAATAATCTAAATCTAAAACAATCCTTTTATATTCATCAGGGCCTTTTCTTGTTACATTAAGCGATACTCCTGCAGGGTAGATTAAATCTAAAGTGACATTGACTAATAATGCCAATAAAAATACTTCTATGGAGAGTGCCGATACCTGTAATTTATGTTCAGAAATATACCGGAGATATTTATTCTTAGGATAGCGTCTTTTTTTCCTCGTTCTTAATTGATTTCTTTTAAATCCACGTATATATCGATCATTTATTTCATTTTGACTTAAAATATCATTATTAGAACCAATTGATTCTTGTTGAATTGAATTTATGTTTTTAGTATTTAGTACATCCATTTGAGATAATTTGTTTTCATCAGGAGTGTCCATTTGATATTCTAAATTCATTTAAAAAAAACATATTTTTAAATCTTCTTTTTTAATATCAACAGTAATTTAATATGGTTTTCTATAAACAAAATTATTGTCTGAAAAAGCGAATTCCGCTTATTTCTTTTCAGAGATATACCCTTGAAATGAAATAAAAAAACCTAAAAAGTTAATTGATAGTTAAAAGTTATGACAAATAAGACAACACCATCAGTCGTTGAAATCAGGGCTCTATCAACGTATAGTTCTTCGACTTTGTATTCATGAAAAGGGCCATACACATAATGGTGCCACATTTGGTTTACTATTAAGACCTGTTCAATATTTGGGATACTTCCTATATGAGAGGTGAAGAAATTATAAAATTCTTCTGTTGAATTCCCTGATTCTGTCTTACCTTCAGAAATAATCGAATCTCCACCAAGGAAAAGCCAAGATTCAGGGGTTCTCCCTGTTATGTGGGGGATTGACTGAAACTCTGAGATTTTTATAACATTACATTCTGTATAATAATTCAAAGTAATATTTTTGTACTTTCCCCCTGTAATAGGAGATCTCGCTTCTGGTAATAATTCTTGTGCTTTTCCAAAATTCATTGTATAATATGGAGGACCTAAATGAAAATAATCTAAATCTAATACGATCTTTTTATATTCATCAGGACCTTCTCTTGATACATTAAGTGTTACCTCTGCAGGATAGATTAAATTTAAAGTGAGATTAACGATTAACATAAATAATAAAACCTCTATTGAGATTGCTGATACTTTTAATTTATTATCATAAATATATGCTAAATATTTATTTTTAGGATAATGTCTTTTTTTTCTCGTTAATAATTGATTTCTTTTATATCCTCGTATATATCGATCGTTTAACTCATTTTGAAAAGTTTCATCAAAAAAATCTTCGTTTAGGTCTTTTTCTATCGATTCGTCTTTGTGAATATTGATTATTTCTTTTTGAATTGATTCATCATTATCGATATTCATTTGATCACATACTTGATTATTAAATTGAAATTAGAAAGATCTCAATATAAATATTTTTTATCTGAATTTTTTATAAATTTAATCAAATATATTATATCCATTCTAATAGAAAAAACTTATCCCATTTCTTCTTCTTAAATATTTAATATCATCTTTGAAGAAATAGAATTCCCATATCTTTCATAAGATACCATTTGAAACCATATGCAAGATGTCGATTGATAAACTTGAAAAATACAAAATCACAAAAAAAAGAATTTTTTTTTTTTTAATATGTTAACAGAATGGTGGGGTAGGGATGATTCGAACACCCGACCACTCGGCCCCCAGCCGAGTATCATACCAAGCTAGACTACTACCCCCTTCTGTATTAATTTATTTAATTGTATAAAAGTTTTAAATTTTTCCATTGAAGCCCTGTGTT
>CAYPTZ010000297.1:2348-5161 GCA_964413395.1 uncultured archaeon
AAAAAAAATCTTAATCAGATTATAGCAAGTGTTTCTGCATTCAACAGAATCAAAGTTAAAATTCTAATTAAAGACATTAGGATAAAATTTAGTGTTTGGTAGTATTATACAACTCTAATATTTGTCAAAACCAATCAAATTAAACGAGAAAATGGCCATCAATTTATTATAAAAATTCAAGATATTTTTTCAAAATTAAATTCAATTTCCATGCAAATCAAAAAGTTTTAGTTTCAAATTTTTATGGAAATTATCGATTAGTTCTAAAATTATGCTATTCTTCAAATTTAATACTTTTTAATTTATTAAATTTCAAATACTTGCAGGATTCTTTAATAAAAAGAGATATCACTGCTACACGGAAATGGGATTTTTTAAATGACTCTGCAAATGATTTTTATGCAATTTATTTATAATATATACTTTTTTATCATTGTGTAGAATAACCGAGATCAGTTTAATCTGAACTAACTTTTGGAGGATATAATTAATTGTAGATTTAGGAATATGAGATAAATTTAAATCACATTCATGCAAAGTGGCTCCAGTTGGTTTGGAATATAAATGTGCTATAATTTCTTGATTTTTTTTTTTCATAAGAATAAAACCAATAAGAATATTTTCCCGAATTTCTTCGATAACTCCAAAGATTTTTATTTTATTTAATGTGATTTGCTGTATTAATTTAAACTGGAGTAGTACTCCAATATGGTAAAGAACTTGACAGGGGCTCATATTTGAGACTTTTTGGAGTTGATTAACAAAACTGCCAGGATTTTTTTTAATTAACTCATAAATTATTTTCCGATTCATATTTGCTAATAAATTAATGGAAATATTATTTAGGGGATTTTTGATTATTATTTCTTTTTCAATTAGATTCCGAATGATGTTTTTAGCATTCTGGGTTGATAATTTAAATTTTTTCATAATCTTAATTTCAAGCCGATTTGAATATAGACTCCCCGAAATAGGTATTACTTTTTGAATAAAGCTCATAACTTTCGAATGATCAATTTCTTCTGAAAAATTAAATTTTTGAGCAAAATCGAGAGAAAATTGATGAATAAAAAATGTTTCAATGAACATGCTAGATCTGAACCTCCTTTCCAAATAATTCTTCCCAAAAATATTCATCGCTGATATTTTCTACATCAAGCAAATTTTGGTTATGATTATCGATAGAATACTTTAGAATTTTTCGAGATTGGTTCCAAGAAATGAAGGAATCCTGCATTTTTAGAGATAAAAATTCTTTATCTGCGATAGAATTGTCAAATACTTGATTTAGGTTCTTTAGCAGATGTGTTTGTATTGCAAATTGGATTTTTTTAAGAGTAAATATTGAAAAAGATAATAATCCTGCCCCAACCATCCCAAATATTGCAAATTTCAAAAATGTATCACCAAATAATGGGATGTTAAGTGGTTCCGCTAAAGTAATTATTACATGATATATTTCTTGAAATTCTATATTTTCATAGGGGAGGCTTAGATTAGTGATATCAGAGTATATTGTTATGTTGAATGTTATTATTCCAAGGTGATTTGTATTTAATTTAATTGTGATTTCTTCCATGGAATTATTGAGAAAGTTAAAGATGATTTCATGTTCATTTTGGGATAAAATATAATAGGAATTCGTGGAATTGGTATAAGAAAATGAAAAAGTGAGATCAATTTTTTCTCCTTGAATAAATTCACTATTATTGGTAAAATTTCTGGAGATATTAATGTCATTTATTGCAGATATTTGAGGACCATTTTGAATCTGAGATGTTGATGGTTTATTTTCTTTATCGTAAACTGTAAAAAAATAAGATGAAAAAAGGAAAAATAAAATTACTATCATAATAGTATATCTGGAAGGTGAATTTTTCGTCTCTCTTTTCCTAATATTTTTCATTTTACGAATTTCCACATATTCATTGATATATTTTCACTTGAATTATAATATTTAAGCTATAACTGAATTTTAATTGTAATAATTTTTTTTATGAAAAAAAAAAAGAAAAAATCCCATTATTATCATTTTATGATTTTACTTTATGGAATTTTTTTATATATCCGATTATACCAATTGGAATTATAAAAGATATAATTAAGAATAGTGCAGAATAGCCAGAAATACCGAATGGAGGATTTTCTGTTATATCATTTTCTTTTTCATCTATCGTGAAAACCATCAATTCTTGAATTTCAGCTTCCTCGAGAGAAATTGAAATCGTTTTTTGAGATGTAATTACAGTTGATGGAATTGCTGTCCAGTTTGATGTATGCATGAGAAGTTGCATTGATTCTTCATCAATATCTTCAGTATAATAATGTAGATTTATAGCAATTGATACTATTTGGGAAATATCTGAAATTTCAATTATATAAAATCCTAAATTTTCAAATTGAGAATCTGGGCTTAGACTAACAGGATTTTGGATTTGATAGGTAAGTTTTATTTCGATTTCCGAGAGAGTATCTATTATTATCGAGATCCATATTAGACCATTTTCATCCATGCATTCAAGATGGCTTTTTCCATTTACAGATATCCATGTTCCATTGGTTGACGGTTGCTTAAAACCGTTATCAATGATAGTCCAATTAAAAGTATCTATGATATATTGTCTAGAACTGCTCTCACTATATTGTGAACTTCCAGCATGGAAAGTGACATCATTTTGTAATGATAATTGTGACCATCCAAGCAACAAGAGGTCATAGTTTTCAATGGATAATGTCACATTATTAAACATGGCACCCATATCTGTAACACTCGAAACATCCCAATCCCCTAGAGGTTGGTCAAATTTCCCAGC
>CAYPTZ010000298.1:0-5149 GCA_964413395.1 uncultured archaeon
GAAGCGTCTCTTTCCCATACATATTGACAACCTTTTTTGCATTTTCTATAACTGTCTGCGATGCACCTTTAGGTAAGTCAATTTTATATTCATTTGATAGGTTAGACAGTTTTTCTAAAAATCTTGCTCGCGCTAGAATCGATGCTGCTGCTACAGCTATGTTCTGTTCAGCCTTATGCATCTGTATTAGTTTTAACTTTTTACCCTTTTCCTGAAGTTTACTAAGGATAAATCTCTCGTCTGCGAATTGGTCGGCGATTGCAACTTTGCAATCCACTTTAGAAAGAATTTCTTCTATCGCTTTTGCATGTCCCCATGCAAGTAATGTATTTAGATTTTTCTTTTCCTTTTTAAATTTCTCGTATAAGTCATTATATTTTTCTGGAGATATTTCAATAATCGCAAAACGCCCTTTACATATTTTAGCTACTTCTTTGGCAAGTTTGAAGTTCTTATTATCATTAAGTTTCTTGCTATCCTTAACGCCACATGCGATCAGAGCTTTCGCAGATCGTTGATCTACGTAGACACCAGCACTTACTAGGGAACCAAAATAATCACCTTTACCTGATTCATCTGTACCAATTATAGGGAATACTGATTCAACATCGATCTTATTAGAATTTTTTAGATTAGATATTGGTCGATTACCTTCTATCAAGGTTTGGATTTTTATAGCAGTTATTCCCCCCTTAATTTGCGAATAATCAATTTTCAAAATACCTTTCTTGTTCTGATAGATTCTAATTATTCCTGACCAATCGAGAATGGATACGGTAAACTGCAAACCATAGTCAATCAGTTGATAAATAGACACGTTGATGTTATCAGCTTTCAAAATCGATTTTACATTTTCATAGGTTTCGAGGAGTTTGCTTTCTTGCTTCATATAATTGCTCCTTATTTTGGAAGTAAAGAATAAATGTCATTAAAATATTCAAATATTTCTTTTGTATCTTTAAATATGCTTTCAACCTTCTCCTCTGCCTCTTTTTGTGAATCAACTTTGGTAATTTTGCTTTCGTCACTATGCATCATAAAATGTCTGTTAGTATCTATGCATAAACTAATTCTTTTAAGCATTGTATCTGCATATTTTTCTTTTTCACAAATGGATTTCCTTTTTGTGTTTGTTGTATCATTTAGAGGAGAAAAATTTCCTTCTTTTCTCTTGAAATGGTCTGCATCGAGAAGACCTATCCCAACAAGCAGCTTTTTTGTAAAACCTTCAAAAGCTTTAGAAGCAGGCATTACTAAAGGGGAAAATTCAGGTAAAGGAATTTTAGTTAAGCAAAGGCATTCTGAAGCTACAAACCATTTTTGGTCGTATGATTCGAGATAAGTATAAACATCCTTTATTTTTTTCTTAACATTACATTCAGCCAAGACTATAAGCTCAGGAGTATATTTAGCACTGAATAATTCTAAATTCTTTTCATCGATAGATATGAATCTAGCTATTACGCACTTTTCTGATGGGTTAGCAATTTTTTCAATCAGGTCACAGCAATCATTAAAAAGCTTATCCGTTTTACCTTGAAGCAATAAAGTGCCATTATTAAACTGTGTCGATGTCAAAGAACAATTATTTCTGGTGATTTTAACTCTATATTCGATATTAGACTTTTGATTTTCAGTAAATTCTAATGTTGCTTCAAGTGTATTTAAAGATTCTTTTATTTTTATTCTAAGATCAGGTAACATAATGTCGTATCTTTGTGTACATGCTTTTATTTCTATTATATCTTTTCCAAGAAAAGATTGCGGATTTGTCTCAATCTGTACTTTAAGTGTTTCCATCTCTGACTTCAGCGAGTTCTGTTTACCTTGAATTTGCACCGTATCTGTATTATATATTTTGACTATTGTTCTTTCAGCTAAGTTTGATATATCAAGTCTTAGGTTGTTCTCTTCTTCTGATGGCTTTACCTGATAGTTTTTTTTCTCACAGTAATCTGTAAACACTTTTTCTATTTTATGAGCATTTGAATTACTTTTAGACATATCTTAAACCTCCTAAATTATTTCTATGATATTACCTATGTCGCGAGGCCACAACAACGACGTTGGCCTGATCCTAATAGATGTGAAGCCTATGTAGTATAGTGGCGCATTATAAAACCGCGGAATCAATAGGTTCCTTTTGAATTTAATCAGACTTCTATTTCTATTGATAAAAAGAAATCTATTAATTTATATATCCTTTCTATATAGACAATAAATTGACCGATATTAGCAAGAATAACACCTTTATCTAAATCTGGAACAATTTGAGGATGCCCTACAGTATTCCGTGTAAATCTATAAAAGTTGAATGCATTATCAAGTATTTGTTCTAAATCTTGTGCTAAAATTATTTCTTGTGGTTTAGGATTGCTGGACTTGAATGATCTTTTAAATTCATCGTATTTTTTCGAAATCATCCTGTTGTTAACTCTCTGTAAAAACTTTTCGCGATTTGTTTGATCTTTTATTCTATTCGCATATGTTTCAATTAGTAAAAGTATTGCCTTTTCACTAGCAGCACCGAGCATAAATGCCGCACCACCTGGACTATTCGCTTTATAACACTTCAACGATTCTTGGAAAAACCATATTATTACTCCATCACAAGATGATACTCTTTCTTGGAGTGTTTGAGGAAATTTTTCGATTTCTGCTGGTAGTAATACTCCAGGAGTTTTAGTTCCATTTTCAATACTACTCTTTAAATCTACTAGCCATTTTTTAAGATTTGATTCAGATCCTTCAATATTAATTTTCCCGGTATTAAACACATTAATTGCAGCCCGATTTGAACCCAATTTTACTTTTAACTTTGTTGCATTTTGTATTTCTATTTCCTCATCGAAAATACCATTTGCCTGAAGAGTACTTCTGACTTGATTGCAAATTCTTTCATCACCAGTACTCATAATATTTCTCCTTATTCAATTGATCGATGTCATCTAACGTTCCATCGTAGAAGACTTTTTGGCGTAGCTACTGCGGAGCTAAAAACGTGGCGAAGCCCGGAGCGCCTGAAAGGCGCAGAGCGTCTACGATTTGTTAGAAGAAGTTGGACTGATGTCACTTTGATATACCATGTATTTTGTCTGGATTATCTTTTGTCCACTCCCATCCTTTTAAATATTTTAGCAGCTGTAAAGATATTTGAGACATCGATTCAACTGCATTCAGAACTAATGCAAGCGGAATCATTTCATCTTCATGCCCGATATCACAATTTAAACTATGTTCATTTAATTTTGATGGTTTGAAAGTTGCAAATATATGTTTATTACTTAAATGTATATATCCACACGACTCTTCATATATTTTTTTTGCCCAATATATTTCTTCGTTTAATTTAGTAACTAAATAAAAATCTGTCATTTTTTTCCCATCTTTATCTTTTAAATTCGAAACCTTTTCACCATTTATTATTCTTTTAACAAAATCATGGGGTTTATCAACTATAAATGCAGCAAAAAAACGTACTAGATTATCCATCTGCGGTCTTACTAAGTGTAACGCACTCAAATTATTTTTAGATTTAATAAGCAAAGAAAAACCTCGTATTAACGAAATTGATCTATTAATAACAGATAAAGCATAAAAATCCATGTGATAAATAGCATAATCATAAGCTTTAATAATTAATTTTGCTATATCTATATAAGCAGGTATAGCTTCATCCAATATATTTAATTTATTCTTTAATTCTTCATTCATTTATATTATCAGTCCAATTTCTTCTAACTTTTTTTTGCGCAGTATTTTTGCCTTATTATGATAGATATTAATAGAAGTAAATAAATGTATATAATAAAAATATTATTCTTCAAAAGCCAATTTTGTAATATGATAATTCTCATATAATAAAAAATTAGAATATGGCTTTATCATAGAAGACACAAATTCATCTACTTCTATTGGTTTTAGTTTTTCATCCTCTTTTCTCATTTTTTGTAAAATACTAAATAGGAATAAAGAATGTAAATAAACAGATAAAAAATATTTATCTGAAATAAATTTCAATTCCCTTTCTGTTGCTATTCTATTTTTTGAAATGAATTGCTTTAAAACAAAAGCATCCATATTTACAATAATACCATCTACGAGTAATTCTTTATTTTCATCATTAACATCACTTATTACTTTAACTATATCAGTGCCATCCCACATTAATTCACTCCATGGTACTCCGTTTTCATCTATAGGATTTTCATAGGCTTTTTTTGGTTTTGGTAAATTTGGAAAAGATTTTGTATTTTTATCTTCTTTTTTATTTGGTGGAGATATTTTATCATCTACCTTAACTGTAAACAAACAACTTAAATCTTGACCTGGAGCACTAATTTGTGTTTTCATATCAATTTCATCACCAATATGTGCTTTTTCATTAGGTTTAATTATAAGTTTAATATTACCATTACTAGGACCTTCTCTTTCAACAGTTATAACATCTATTTCTGAATTTGGATTTGGGCCAGGATATTCTATGTTTTTGTTTGAAACATTTCGCTTTTGCAGAATTCTTATTTCAAAAGAACCTTTTTCATATGGTCTGAATAGATAATCATCTTCAACATCCGTTTCAATAATAACTTTTCCATAACTATTTATTGGAATAGTTTTATATAATTGTCCATTATTACTTTTTTTTAAATTAAAAATAGAGGGGAAACGATTTAATTTCTTTTGTTTAATAGGTTTAGTTGGTTTTATTTTATTACCTTTTGTTTTAAGAAAATTCAATATACCATCTTTTCTTAATAAATTTAAAACATCATTATCAATAGGTAATTTTGACAATAAATCAGTTAATAGTTCTTTATCAGATTCTGAATCTTGAAATATTGCATTTTTCCTTTCATTATTAAGTTTTTTTAATTCTTCGCTTTTTCGAAGTACAGATATTATATCATCATTAAGTTTTTCTGTTTTTGGGCCTTGTTTTAAATGAGTCCTATTTGACATAAATAAATCTTGTCTAATATGAGTTGGTATTTTTGTACAATCTACATGTATTAGCATATGTTTTTTTAATAATGAAAAACCTAAATCTTGAGAGATAAAGTATTGACCTTCAAATCCATGTACTTGACCATTTAATGTAAAAATTACTGATTTGTGATTAATAAATTCAGAATGATCCACTGATTTA
>CAYPTZ010000299.1:0-5149 GCA_964413395.1 uncultured archaeon
TTCTCCAGTTTTTGATAGACCAATCCAATTATAAAAAGATATTGCCCTATTATTTTTTGAATACTATAAGCTTGATCATAGGAAATCTTATCCAATATTTGATTTCCATATTCAATTAATTCATCACACTGTTTTTCTCTCCCCATAGGCTGTAAAGATTCTAATATGTATGAAATACTCATTAAAATAAAAGGAAGATGAGAGATCTTTTCACTTTTTTCTTTTAATTCTAATGATTTTTCTAATGATAAATCATAATTTGCCCTATCTATATAATATCGAATTAAAAGAGAATTTAGTTCAATATCTTCTATTATAGTTAATTCTTTCTCCTTTTGCATACTCTCAATTTCAGCTAAATTTTCAAATTTATAATCATTTTCAATATGTTCTTTAAAAAAAAGAATTCTATCACATATTTTTATCATAAACTAATAAAATTATATATTCAACACAACGCTAAAAAAAATCGTAATTTTATAACTAAAAAATTTGATGTACAATTGCTATAATAGAATTATAAAGCGTTCTATTTAGGATTTCGCCAGTTAATTCACATTTTATTAAGTTATTCCAAATTTGAGGTTGAGTGGTAATTTTAGAGATGAATAATTCTAATTTTTTTAATGCATAATAAGATTGGCCAGTAAATGCATATGCAAATTTAATTTGATCCTTCACTCTTATAATGATCGTTTTTTCATCAAATTTAATTCGATCAATGGAACCTTTAGATAGTAATGCTTCTTTTCCAACGATTTCGATTGCAGTTAACACTCCAACAATATTTTGTTTTATATTTGTATCTAACTCTTCAAATGGGAGTTCAAATAATTGCAATCCCTTTTGTGACCAAATTAAAATAAAAAACGGCTTTTCTTTTTCATATATTACTTCTTGATTTAGATTTCTAACAGCCTTTGAAAAAAGAAAATTGTACTTTACATTTTCTAATCGTTCTTTAAGAGGAATTTTATCTTCAATTAAATTTTCCCATTTATTCATTTGAGATAATAAGGAATCATGTTCATTAGAAATATCATTGGCAAGTCTTTCTAATCCATTCTTTTCTGCAATACTTTGTGCACTTGATAATAGGCTTCGAGATCTTTCAATATTTCCTTCAATTAAGGCCATTTTTCCTTGAAAGAACATAATTTCCGCAAATAAAGAAGAATAATTATCCTTATGTGCAAGATCAAACAATTTTGAAGAAATTTCATGGATTTCTCTCAAGATTTTTTCATTTCCAGACAATTTTAGTTCAAAGAGTAAAATTTCAATTAGATTTAGCATTGCATCAATCGTGACTTCAATTTGAATTTTTTCATCATCAATAATTTCTTGAAATAATGTTTGAGAATTAAGTTTATCTCGATATCTATCACTATTCTTTAATAATAAAGCCCGATTTAATTGATGAATTTGTTTTATATTTTTATTTTCTTTATTTGTCTTTGCAATTTTAGTGCTTTCTTCTAAATACTGTTTGGCTTTTGAATAATCGGGTTTATCAAGAGAAATACAAATTAAATAATAAATAATTCTTGCACTTACTAAACTGTTGTGATAATCTTGACTTAAAGCTAATGCTTTTTCCAAATTTTTAATTGCTTCATCATATTCTCCTTTTTCACCAAGAATTTTTCCATAAAGACTTAAAATATAAACATGTCGATATGAATCTTTATCAATAACCTCCTTTATAGATAATAATTTCTGATAATAATCTAGAGCCAAATTTAAATCTCCCATATAACTATAGACTGTAGCGATGCTATAATAGCAATCTGCTATTTCCCCGATGTTATTCCTTTGTTTTTTGTAAAACAAACTTCGTTTGAAATATTCAAGTGATTTAGAATATTTTCCTAATTCTCGATAATAATTTCCCATAATGTCAAAATAAAGATCTTTACAATGAGTATTTCCAAAAATTTGAGAAATTTCAACGCCTTTTTTTGCTGGTACATAAACCTCATCCAAATTACCCAAATTTACATTAATATATGCTAGATGAAGATATGCCCAAGCAGAACACATATTTGGTTTAAAGGATGTACTATATTCTAATGATTCTTTAAGGAATTTTAAGGCTAAGTCAAATTGACTTACAATTTCGTAATGATTACTGATGTGTAATAAACTTTTAGCCATTCCCATTTTATCATGAATTTTCTCTTGGACAATTAAGGCTCTTTTAAATAAATCTAGTGCTTTTTCTAAATGTTGTCGTCTTTGAAATATCAATCCAAGTATGAATAAAAAATGACCAATGATTTTTTGAGTTTCAAACGAAGAATCTTCTGAAATCTTATTTAATATATCATTTCCAATTTGGATCATTCCATCATTCTCTTTTTCTCTACCAAGAGGATGTAAAGATTCTAAAATGAATGAGATACTTAATAAAACAAATGGAAGATGAGAGATTTTTTCACATTTTTCTTTTAATTCAACAGATCTTTTAAACGATTGTTTATAATTTGCTTTCTCAATATAATATCTTATTAGGAGCGCAGAAATCTCAATATCTTCTAACTCTGTAAGATTATTCTCTTTTTGAAGATTCTCAATTTCAAGTAAATTCTCAAATTTTGAGTCATTTTCAATTTGTTCTTTAAAAAAAAGAATCTTATCAGTGAAATTTCCCATTTTAAAATAATATTATATATCACACACTATGTTAAAAAAATAATCTGATCTTTTAGGATTTGACTTAAAAAATGAATATTATTCAAAAAAGGAAGAGTAAAATGAAATATCGAGGAAAAAGTTTATTAACTAAAGATTTTATTTGCCATATCTTGAATTGAAGACAATTCATCAGAGGTAGGAACTCTTCCAGTCAATTCACTTTGGATTAAGCAATTCCAAAGATGTTGAGATTTTGTTAACATTTCTATAAAAAACTCTAAATTTTTTATTGCATTATACGAAAAGCCTTTGAAGGCATAACCAAATTTAAATGGATCTCTATCCCGAACAATGATGGTATCTTCCCCATATTTTATACGATCGATTGAACATGTAGAAGATAGAGCTTCTTTTCCAAAAGTATCAAAAGCAGATAAGAATGATGAGATTAATCTTTTTTTAATACCCGTTTTTTGATCTTTAAAAACTAGACTAAACAAATCTAATCCTTTATTAGAAAAAATTACTAAAAAGAAAGGTAGTTCATTATCTTCTTGAGTAGAGTTATCAAGCTTTCTGACCATTTTCGAGAAGAGAAAATTTAATTTTGCATACTTAACACGCTCTTGTAATGAAGTTTTATTTTTTTTAAAATCTTCCCAATTCTCCATTTGGGATAATAAAGAATCATGATCATTAGAAATTTTCCCTGCTAACCGAGTCAATCCTTGATCATCTGCTATCTTTTGGGATTCGGTTAACAATCGTCTAGCATCCTCGATATTTAATTCTATTAAAGATAATTTGGCTTTAAAAAATAATGTTTCAGATAACAATGATGACGAACTTTCTTGCTCTGCAATTTCTAATAATTGATTAATATTATAATTGATTTCTTTTAAAATGGATTCATCCCCAGATGTTTCTAACTCAAAAATTAAAGATTCACATAAATTTAGCATAGCTTCAACTGTTATTTCGATATGGATAATGCCTTCTTGAACGATTCCCGAAAAAAAATTTTGAGCAATCATTTTATCGCGATACCTAGGACTATATTTTAAAATCAAACCTTGATCTACTTCATAAAATTGCCTAACTAGGTTATTATGGGCATTTGAATAAAATAATTGCTCACTATTTTTTAGATAAGCTTTTGCTTTCTCAAATTCATTTTGATTTAAAGAGATATATATAAGATAATGATAACAGCGAGCAACAGACACACAATCGTTTGTTTCTAAGGCTATTACTATGGCATCTTCCAAATACTTAATAGATTTCCCATATTCACCTTGCTCTCCTGATAATTTTCCATTCATTACTAAAAATCTAGTGTTTAAGATAGGATCATCCTTTATTTCAGGAATCTCAAGAGTTTTTCCAAAATATAAATGTGCAAGCTGGATATCTCCCTTTAAGCTATAAGCCGTTCCTATACTACAATAGGAATATGCGATATCAATAGGATTCCCTTGAATTTTTCGTAAAAAAAGACTTTTATTAAACCATTCTAAAGCAGATGAAAATTTACCTTTTCCTAAATATGAATGTCCTAAAACTTCATAAATATAATTTTTGCAATGTTTGTTTTTTAATTTTTCAGCAATTTTAAGGCTTTTCATCGCATTATCTAAAGCCATATCTAAATTTCCATCTTGATGGTAAGCCCAAGCATTATGAACATAAGCCCAAGCTGTATTCATATTTAGAGGAAATTTAGAAGAATAATATATGCTTCTTCGAAAAAATCCTTTTGCATCTTCATATTCATTTTTTAATAATGCGATATTTCCACAATGAAGTAAGCATTTTGCAATGCCCATCTCATTGTTAATATTTTCTCGAATTTTCAAACTATCTTGGAATAGATTTAAAGCATTACCAAGTTCATTTTTTTTTTGATAAGTAATACCAGAAACAAATAGAAAATAAGCCTTAATTTCCCAGAGTTCATCATTATTAACATCAAATTTTTCAATTAATTCCTTGCCTTCTTGAAAATATTTAAGACTCGCACTAAAATTTCCAATGGGAGTAAGGGATTCAATCAACTTACTGATTGCAATTAGTTCATTTACATAATCGTTCTCATTATGGGTAATTTCTCTTAATTCATTTGCGATCTTTATTGATTTTTGATAATCTGCAGTGCGAATATAAGCATTTATTAACTCTTTTTTTAATGTTTTCTTTTCATCATTAGAGAGGTTATCAATTTCATTAATATCGTTTAATTCATTTAATGCTTGTTCGAATTTTCCATCATAATTTAGATTTTTAATCATTTCCAACTTTTCAGATATATTTGTCATTTGAAAACCTACAACTATTATTCAATTTTGTTAATTATATATATTTAATTTTTTAGGAGAATTTGAAAATTTGTAATATAATTTTCTTCTTTTAAGATTAAAACTAGAATTGAATTAAAGTGACTTTTTTATAATTATTAATTATTATACATTATGGAAAATGATTTGATAAATCAAGCAAAAAAAAGTGCCGCCTA
>CAYPTZ010000300.1:0-5141 GCA_964413395.1 uncultured archaeon
TTAATCATAATCTCTTTAGGACCCGATATATCACTATTCTCTAAAATTTTATTGATATTCTCCAAATTTTTTTGAATGATTTGTGTTGGCGTTCGATTTACCCTTATTAAATTTTTCCATTCCCTACTTTTAAACGCTTTAATCAGCGAATAGGGACATTTATCTATAGAACAGGTTGATTTAATAATTCCCCGAATCGATCGTAGCTATCACGAAAGCTACAAAATGACATGTGTTGTACCGTACAATTATTTTTTTCTAATTAGTTTTTTATTTCTAATCGACTATTCTCCTTTTTTTACATTCTACTATTTTTAATGACGTTTTTGTGTATGTGAAAAAAAAATACTTCCCCATTAACATTGTTCTTTTTAAATGATAGTTTTGTTAAGTATATTAAAAATGATAACTATTAGACACGAAGTTATCATTTTAAATTTTTTTCCGTTCCAATATTCACATTTAATAGAAATTGAAGAGGGTGAAAGTTATCATTTCAGTAAGTGTCCAAAAACCACAAAAGATAACCAAAAGTGATAAATTTCAAAAAATATTTTAATAGTTTCAACTTGTTCCATTTTTTTCAAGGTAAAATATCAATCTAAATGTCTTTCAAATTTTATAATAGATTAAAAAGATAGCAGAGAATGTCCCTAACAAAAATAGGCTTAAAATCAGAAATTGTCTCCTAAATTTAGTTGCTAGTATTTCATTTTTTCTCCCATTCTTCATCTTTTTTGAACATTTTTTTTTTTTTTAAGATTATAGGTATCCAGAATAAAAAATTAATTAAATGATTCTGTCATAAAAATTCATTATCCTTAAGTGATTGAATGAAATCATAAGATGAATAAGAAAGAAAATTATAATTCATCAATTAAATAAAAGAAGGAAAAAAAAATCAAGAAAATATTATTATATAAACTATATATATATCAAGAAATATATAGAGAGAAAACTCTAATAGATTATATTTATAGAATTGTTCAATGCTTTCATGAGTTTGCTCTTTTTTTTTTAAAAGAAAAGATCTTACTAAATATAAGTATGTTAATACATAAAATACAAAAATAATTGCACCAATTGTTATTGAATCTGACCTATTTTTAAGGGCTTGTATAATTAAAGCAATTGGAATTAAGAATTTAGTGATAATGTTTAGAGAAAATATAAAATAAAAGGTTTGTTTAATCATTTCTTTCTCATCCTATAATATTTCATTTTTTATATTTTTAATAATTGCTAATATTCCAAGGACTTGACGTCTATTTCCGTAAAGATCAACATATTCATATCCATTTAATAATTGTTCTCTAGAGTCTGAAGTAATTTTCCCTTTTTGATATAAGAAATCAATCATACAAATAGTTTTTTCCAATTTCCGATTGATCATTTTTAATTGGATTGAGATGATAAATTCACAGTCAGAATATAAAAGACTGTATTGAATTCTTTCGAATTGATTTGATGTAGAATAAAGAATCCATATCAAGGAAAAAGGACTTTTATATTCGTCATTATTTTTTAAATTGTTGATCTGTTGAATGAGGTTCAATTCAAGAGAACTCATAAGATATGGATCATCATCGTTTATTTCATCTGAAATTACTGCTGAAATAAGAATAATTATTTTTTCTTTTAGCTGAAAATTCAGAAATTGTCCATATAACGACTGATCTGTGGTGATTATATCATGATTCTCTAATATTAAAAGGCGAAAATCATTTAATTCTATAATCATTTGACTTATTGTAAGTTTAAAAAGAGCCTTTCTTATTGATTCTTCTTGAAATAATAATAGAGAATATTCAAGAATACTTCTGATTTTTAATATTTTATTTTGAATACACTTTAGATAATTTGAATTAATAATATTTAAATTATTAATATAATCTTCTAGTTTTTCAAGTGAAGAAAAAGATGATAAGTAAAGATTATTCACTGTAAAATTGTGTGACCAAATCCCGCTTGAATTTTCGGAATCATATACTCCATAATCTAGATCATTATTGGTTGCATTAATTATTAATTGATAATATCCATGCATCAATGATATATTGACAAAATAGTTTCCTTCATTAAGATTTTCTTTCACATCGATTATCTTGTCATTCCTTAACACAACATAAGAGAATGAACCATCTGAGTCAAATATTCCATCATTATCTATAATTGAGATATTCCATCCAGGATTACTTAATTGAAAGGGATTTACATTAATTAGTGGGCCAGTTATATCATCATCAAGAATCTCAATATCAAAGGAGGAATAAGTACATTCTGAATCAATAATACCTCTATCTATATCATTATTCCAAGCCGCAATCAAAATTGAATAAAAACCAGGAATATTTGGTATTTCAAACATATTATCATGAATTTCAACTAATTCATCATTAATAAACACATCCACTTTTCTAATACCACTTTTTTCATCTATTATTGATGTGTTTATATAACCAGAATCAAAATCATATCCTGATCCATTATAATTATAAGATATTTCTGGCCCTTTTGTATCATCATCTTCAATAAATATCAAAATTATTAAAGTTGTATTTAATTGATCCTCTTCTGTGTCTACGTCGGCATCAATGGCAGTAATTTTAATTACCTGTTCCCCTAAATTTGCAGATAAATCATATATTCCAGAAGGATCCTGTACTAAACCTGAACTATCTATTACAGACACAATGATCGATCCTGGATTCCCATCTGTATAATCACCTGTATATTCCCAGTAGATAATTGGTGCTTCTGTATCATCATCTATAATAAATATTGAAACAGAGATGTTAATAGTTAATTGATCTCCATCCCAGTCTGTGTCACCATCAATCGCAGTAAAATTAAATACTTGTTCACCTAGATCTGCGGTTAAATTATATATTCCGGAGGGATCTTCCGTCAATCCTGAACTATCCGTTGCGTTCACTATGATTGAACCAGGATTTCCATCTGTATAATCGCCTGTATATTCCCAATTAATTTTTGGTGCTTCTGTATCATCATCAAGAATTAAATCAGTTATATATAAAATAGTAATGTGTCCTTGATAATCTTGAGTTTCAACTCTTATAATCAGAGGTAAAGGATAATTTTTAAGATTAATTTGGTGATAAAATTGTTTTCCACCTTCATAATTCTGAATAGATATCTCTATAATCCCATTGATATCAATATTAATATTTTTAAGCGCAGTATCATCATCAATTGCTATGAATAATTCTCCTGGATTATTATCTGTTCCGTCACTATCAAATAAACCATATTGAATTGAAGGAGCAGCATCTTGTTTTATTTCTAAATAGAAAATTGCATTTTCATCAATATATTTTGTATCAAATCCTCCATTATTGCCTGAAACATCAATTTCTTGGTGTAGATTGAAATTAATTGAATAAATTCCTGGAGATAAGGCACAATTAGAATCTAAATATACTGTGATGGATAACATTTGATCCTCATATGGATCATGAGATAAATAATAATTCCCATCTCTGGGATCAATAGTAATTTCCTCTTCATTTTTATTGAAAAATTCAAAAGTCAAGAATTCAGAAAGTTCCTGATTATTTACATCCCACGTTATTTTAGGATTAATTCCATCTTCAACAAAATCTGCAATATGTTGTTCAAAAACTTGTTCTGTATTAATAGAGAACTTTGTTTCTTCTCCAGGGAGAATTTTATTTTGACTATTTGTAGTAGAAGTTATCTTCAATTGTTCATATGACCATATATAATTTAAAGTTGACTTCAAATCTCTAGCAATATAATAAAAATCATCATGTTGAGAATTAGTGTAATGAAATGTTATACTATCATATAAATCTGATATTAGTAGATAAGATGCATCATAATCTCCTTGTTCCATCAAGTTTGTTGCCTGTTGTATGTAGACATTAATAATATTTTCAACGGAGAATATTTCGTCGGGTGAATATGATTTTGGATTGAAACTTATCTCATATTGTGTTTTTGCGTCCTGTACATTGAATTTATTCTGTTCTAAAAATGAAGTGATAGATTTCTCCATATTATTAATTGTCGCTTGAGCAGTGTTACTTATTATTTTTTGTCGTTCATAGATTTCCGATTCTGAATCAATTTGAGCATTATCAATAATATAATTTGACATTTTTTGTGGTCTGATTTCTCCATTTGAAATACTTTCAATTTCAGAACAAACTGTTGAAAATTCTTGATTATTAAGAATATCATCACTTAATTGATTGTATTCTTCTACTGAAGTTGTTTCTGGATCGACTTGGGAAGAACAATCACTAATTATATTTTGCATTTCATTAAAAATACTTTGAAAACTTTCTTGTTGAGAATCAATTTTTTCTAATGCCTCTTGACATTGCTGAGCTGCTTGTTGATCATTAGTAGATTCTGCAATTTCATTATAAATTGTTGGATTATTCAATATATTATCAACATTTCCAGCTAAAAATTCAATATTTTGCTGATCAGCAGGGAGACCTTCTAAAGAACTCCTAAGATAATCTTGCATATTCATTACCCATGTTGTATCAGCACTATCAGCACTAATTGGGAATTGATTTGGAAATGAAGAAAAGCTAGAATAATATGATTCTTTGGCAACTACTTTTTTTTCAATATCCTCCATATATTCTCCAGGTAACCTATTTACATTAAATAAATAAAGATATTTAAAAACATCAATCAATAGAATTGTTAAAATCCACATTATTGCACCTGATGGACCGTAATAAAATAGAAGTTCTGGTATCATAAAAGTTAGCAAATCTGATATTAATTCTAAGACTAAAACATTTACTAATTGAGAAATTGAATTTTTATTTGGATAAAATCCAATATTGATATGATATTTACCATTACCATCTTGCTTCAATTTTGAATTTGCGCCCAGCTTAATCATATTTTCAAGTTGGGAATTATCATTATTTTGAAGCCAAATTAAGTGATCCTGACCTTGATTTCCATTAAAGATCCATCGTTCATTCTCTTTATTTATAGGTATATAAACATTAGATACGTAAAGTTGCTGCATATTAAAAGTTCTCCGATCCCACTTTCCATTGGGTAAAAACTTTGTAATGGCATCATAACTAAAAAGCAACGTATAGATATCCGAAAATAATTCAACTAAT
>CAYPTZ010000301.1:0-5134 GCA_964413395.1 uncultured archaeon
CATTCACAAGAAAACTAAAATAATGAATTATATCAATTTTGATAGAACCTCTTATTATCAAAAAAAAAATAAAAAAAAAACTAAGAGAATATTGATGAAGAGTTAAAAAATATGATACATCGATTCTAATGCTTGGGAAGCAATATTAAGTGAAATATCCAATTTCTTACGAGAAAAAATAATAGGTCGTAAGTAGTCACGTAAAATTTTTAACATTTCGGATATCTCTTTTTTTCGATATTCTTGACGAACTGTGAAAAGAGTTAATACATCTATTCCTTTTTTAATCTCCCAATCATTTAATGATTTTTCAGAATATTGTCTTATTAATTCTGGGCTGATAGCTGCCCTTAGACTAATTTCTTCAATCATATTTTCGAAGTTTTTGTGTCTAAATTCGTGAGAAACAAATCTGGTGATATTATCTATCATTTTTTTTTCACCTATTCGGTTATAAATCACAACAGGGTCAAAAACATATGCTATTGTAATAATGACCACAAAAATAAATAATCCTATAAAGGAATTTTATTATAAAATTATCAAAAAAATACAGCAATTAAAACAAAATCTCAGATAAATTCATTCAAATTTAGAGAATATCTTAAATATATATAGTAATTATTTTTTCAAAGAAAAAATCATGTTTTCAAGTGGTTAAAAGGATGTAGAAAAAAAAATATTCGATTAAATTTAAGATTTTTATCTTACTCTCAAAGCATATTTACCTGGAGTGTCAAAATTTAATCTTTTTGCTAAATTAGAATGTTTAGGTTGTAAAATAACAACGGCTCCAGAAAAATCATCAGAAAGAGTATGGGTTTTACATTTTGGACAATATTCTTTATGAGTCATTAAATGACAAGTTTTACATGCACGTTCTTTACTCATTTGATTCAGCTCTTTAATTTTTATTAATCTTCAACTTCGAGACTATCTTCTACAGCTTCTCCAGCAACTTTTTCAAGTTCTTCAGAAATCCATTCCATTTTACCAAGAAATGGCTGGCGCATTGTGATACCAAGTTTTCCTGATCTGCCTGAACCCATAGATACAGCAATAACTCGACCTCGTACCATATCATCGACCGTTAACATTTTATTTGATTCTTTTCCCATAAATCGTTGATTCATGTTTTCGTAGGAAATAAAATCATCACATATTTGTGAAACATGACATAAACCATCTGAAGGACCTAAGCGAATAAAAGCTCCGAACTCAACAACCTCTACAACAGTTCCTTCAATTATTTCATGTAATTCAGGCATATAACATAAAACTGAGAATTTACACGAATGATATGTACTTGGATCTCCATGCAATAATTTTCCATCTCCAAGTTCAATAACATCAATCACAACTACAAAAAATCCAATATTTTCAATAATTTGACCATTAAACTGCTCTGAAAGAATTTCAAAGGCGGCATCTTTGATATCTTCACCAAATTTCTTTGGTGGGATTTTTACGACATGTTGGAGTGATAATTCTTTATACATTTTTCTCGAACCTATAATTATAGAATTTATATATCGCATTTCTAAAAAATTTTGTTAAATTGAGATAAGATGAAATAAAATTTGAATGTTAAAAGATGTGGTTAGTATTAAATTAATTATTTAATTTAGCAATAATTTCATTTCTTTCAAAGATCGCAAAAAATTTTCAATTATATTCATATTTCGAATCACAGAATTAGTGATATAGAAATACATTTCTTCTAAATTTTCGATTTTTTTTAATATAGTGTTTCTTTTCTTTTTTTTTCGATATAAATGATATTTGATAAATATTGATTTAGATTTTATGATAAAAGAATCTTGATTATGAATTAAAAAAGAAGATATTTCTTCATTTAGTGATAAAAATGATAAAATGAATTTCCATAGTAAATGTGGATTATACATTCCAAATATATCAAAAATGAAGCATTCTTGAATGTTATTAGATACATTTTTTTCAGAATTCCATGTTTTTTCTATAAATCGAATCATATCCTTATATGGATAATTAGGATTAATTTGATTAGTGTTAATAATATGGTCAAAATTATGAATTGTAGCATTATTAATTATTTTAATATTGAATGGTTTAGCCAAGGATTCTATTTCACTAAAAGATGGAGTATGAACTGGTGTTGATTTTAGAGGATGTGAATCTGAATTATGTAAAAAAAGATAATTAATTTTGTATCGAAAAAGTAGATTAATCCAAAATTCATCAGAAAAATAATTATTTCTTATTTTAGGAATAGAAGAAATACGTTTTGAAACAGTGGGATAATCAATAATATCCATTTGCTGTACTACCCAACTATTTTGATTAATATGAATTATTTGAGAAACTGAATTCATCCCATATAATAATCCCTGAATGGTCAATGCCGAAATTTCAATTTTTTTATTTGAAATTGATAAGATATACATTTGATCTGATTGTTCTTGAGTTAATTTTTTTTCTTTAATAATAGCACCAAACTTTTGTGTTAAATCAATAGCCTTCCCAGATTTAACATGATTCAATTCTGAATAAACAATAGTAAAATTATGCTTAAAGCATAATATTGTATTGATTAATTCTTTAGAGATAGTATTTAATGATATTTGATCAATATTAATTATAATTTCTTTTGGTAGTTTGTAGAAATTACTCTTATAAGCAATATATTGGGGAGTAGGTATAATAGGTTTATCAATATCAATAACTTGGAAATTTTTATCTGATATCTCTAATACATCAATGTTAATATGGTGAAATTGCATGATAATCATTTTCAAAAAGAAAAATAATCCTTAAGAATAAAAAAAAACTAATTATATTGAATTTTGGTAATTTTCTGTTTAACAATAGTACCAATGATATAATCATAATTGGGTATAATATACCAATAATCTGATCAACAATAGAATAATATAATAAAATAATTCAGCAAAATATCCATCATTATGATTAGATTAAAATTTTATGATTTGTCAAATCTATATATAGAACTGACACACCATTTGTTACTATTTGGAGTGAATTAATAATACTTCCACAAAATACTATGTGGTTTTGTCGCATTTCTTTTATATGCAATTTTCGGTTTATTTAATTAAATAAATGTTTATACAAATCATCAACAAAAATATCTAATTTGTATAAAAAAAGTGAATTTTATGATCCGATTTGAAAATAAAGTATGCTTGGTTGCAGGAAATATTGGTAAATTTAAGAAAGAACAATATGTCTGCGGATTAGGTGGAGAAATCGCAAAACAACTTCAGTCTGAAGGTGCTAAAGTAGTTCTAGTAGATTTAGATTTTAAAGTAGCAGAAGCTTGTGCAAATGAACTTGGTGAGAATGTAATTGCAATTGAATGCGACTTGGTAAAAGACCGAACACATGAATTAGAAAATTTTGTTGATAAAAATGGCAGAAATAAACAAAATGTTGTTTGGACAGATAACCCTGGATTAGATTTAGTAGCTCAAATTGTAGAAAAATATGGTAAAATTGATGCAGTTATATCAAATTTTGATCATTTTATGCAAGCTAAGGTCGAAAAATCAGATGAAAATTTTTATAATGAACTAAAAGAACAAAATTTATCTCCCACATTTCATCTAATGGCAGCAGTTCGTGAACAACTGGCAAGTCAAAAAAAGAAATTGGGAACTTATGGAAAAATTGTTATTATTACTAATATTATGGGTAAAGCAGGATTATCTCTTGCATCTCTTTATTCTGCATTTAAAGGCTCAATGGTAGGTTTAACTAAATCATTAGCTCGAGAATATGCACGATTTGCAAATGTTAATGGAGTTGCTACTGGCCCACTTTCTGAAAAGAAAATGCAAGGACCAAAAGATCGAGTAAAGCAAAATTTTATTGCAACTCAAACTGAATTATCAAATCTACCATTATCAATTAAAAATGTTGCACCTTTAGCAACTTTCTTAGCATCTGATGATGCTATGGGAATAACAGGCCAAGTTATGAATGTAGATGGAGGACTTTGGCTAAAATTAGAAAATTAATTTTTTATATTTCAAAAAATGGAGAGAAAAAAATAATGGCAAGCGAAGGAGAAAAAAAAGTAAAAACAACATTTGTTTCAAAAAATGAATTAGGCTTAACACCAAGATTACTTAATGGAAAAGTAGCAATTATTACTGGAAGTAGTCGAGGAATTGGAAAAGGAACTGCAATACTTTTTGCAGAACAAGGTGCAAAAGTTGTAATTAATGGAAGAGATCCAACTGCATGTGAAGAAACTGCAAATGAAATTATAGCTATGGGCGGAGAAGCAATTGCATGCCCAGCCAGTGTTACTAAAAAAAATGAAATTGATGGAATGATTCAAAAAACAATCGATACTTGGGGTAAAATTGATATATTAGTAAATAATGCAGGAACTAGTCGCGATGCTCTTATTCACAAGATGGATGATGCCAATTTCAATTTCATAATCGATATAAACCTTAAAGGAACTCATATGGTTACTCAAGCAGTCTTACCTCATTTCCTCAAGGAAGAAAGAAAAGATGATTTTAAAAAGATCATAAATCTAGCATCAACCACCGGAGTTTCAGGAAATTTTGGTCAATCTAATTATGCTTGCGCTAAAAGTGGCATTATCGCTTATTCTAAAGCAATTGCTCGAGAATATGCACTAAATAGAATTAATGTAAATGTTGTGGCTCCAGGTTTTATTGAAACTCGTATGACAGCTGCCAAACAAAAAGGGGATACCTTAGGTATGCCAGCAGCCATACGGGATCTTGCAATTTCATCTATCCCATTTGCGCGAAACGGGGAAGGAGGCCAACCACGTCACGCTGCTAATTCAATTCTTTTCTTTTCAAGTGAAATGAGTGATTGGGTTTCAGGTCAAGTAGTCACTGTAGATGGTGGGTTTTTAATCTAAAAAATAAGAGGAATTCAAATGACTGCAGTAAATAAAAAAAATCTTTGGGAGATTATTAAACTGAAATTAAAACAATTAAGTACCCAAAAGAGATTAATATATTTACCAAGTCATGGAATAAAACAAAATATTGTAATTGATGTCGATACAGCACAACTTGATAAGTACGCAAATATCAAAATGCAAGAGTTTGAATAAAATGAAATTATTTATCTAAACAGAAAA
>CAYPTZ010000302.1:0-5116 GCA_964413395.1 uncultured archaeon
ACTAATCCTAAAAATTGTGCAATTTTATCCAACTGTTTTTGAATGGTTTTTTTTGGTTTATCTGGATTACCAAACATTGCAAAAAACATATAATCTGATATTCGAAAATTTTTTGATTTTTTAAATGCTTCAATAATTCTATCGACCACGGGCCCTTCTTTGAAAGAACCAAATGATTTGGATTGTGATGCTATAAATCCATTAATTAATTCATTAATTACGAATGAGTTTTCATATTGTTTTTCTAAAGTAGCTAAAATTTTTTGAAATGCATCAGCTAATTTTGTGGTACGTGGAAAGAATGAGTTTTGAATTGAATCATCTATACTCTTAATCATCAATTGACCATTATCTTTAGGAAGATAACGTTTTAATTCTTTAAATCTTCGAATTAATTGATCTTTTGCTCCCGGTATGTTGTCAATATCTCGTTCTTTAATAAATTCTAATGATTTATCAAGAGCTGTATTGAAATTCTCGAGTAATTCTCCCCATAAATCTACTGTCATTTTTTTTTCCTCTATTATTTTTCTGAATTTACTTTTCTTACTTCTAAAATTAAATCCGTCTTTTTCTTTCTAACCAATTCAGTTTTTGTGTATTGATCAGGTTTGCAATTATCTAATATCCAATGAACAATTTCTGCTTTTTTACTACGAATATCGGGAATATTTATTGCATCTACTTTCTTTTTCTCACTGATTTGATTTATTTCACTAGTTTTTGAAAGATTATTTGATATAGTCCTTTTTTTTTTAATCTTAGTTCTCTCATTTTTTAACTTTACCCATTCCATTTTGATTTTTTGAAGCGCGTCAATCAATTTTGGGATCTGTTCTTTTTCATAAACATTCGGAGACATTACTCCTTTTTTTGTTTCCCAACGTAGACCTTGAGTATTTCCTAGAGAATATTCTGAAGACATATATCTTTGTAAATTTCGTTGCCACCAATAAAATCTCAACCATTTTTTTTCTGGATTTTCTTTAGAGTATATTAATGTTACAGCTTTCCAATCCGCCATCGTCAAACGCACTGTGATTCCATAACTTGGTAAATAGAAATTAACAGGAAAATTGGTGGAATAATTTAATGGCAAAGCTTCAAATGGAAAATCATAAATTGGATGGCCCTCATCTAAAACAATTATTTCTCCGCACATTTCACATTCATAATATCGTTTATTCCGACTTTTTTTCATTTTATATTTGCATTTTGGACAAATTCTCTTTTTTTCGTCAAAAATAAAATCTTTTGATGCAATGTTAATTCTTTCTTCAATAGGTGAATATGAAATAGATTTATCATCTTTTGGGTTGAATTCTTCATTGAAATCATTGTTAATACGAGTTAATGCAATGATAACATTTTCTAATTCATCAAAATCGTCAATTTTAAACATTCCTCCATGAATATTTACTGATTTTTTCCACCAAGAAATTCTTACATATTTTATATTTGGAAAACTTGGAGAATGACATAATAATACAGCAATCCACCATTTATTCCTTTCGCGAGCAACTGTCATACCTAAATCTGCAATTTCCCATTGTGGGTTAAGTGCAGTATTTTTCATAAAAAATTCGCCATCTAATATTTCGGTTTCTTTTTTTTCTACTTTCTCTTCCTTAATTTCACCTCGAAATATTTTTCTACATGAGGGACATGTTGTTACTCCAGGAACTAATTCTTGTAATTCTGCTTTAGTGCAACTTGGACATATTACTATTTTTATCACCTAATCTTCTTCTTCTTCATCCAATCCTTCTTCAATGATATATCTTTCAATATCAAGATTTAGTATCTTCATTTCCTTTTTAGAATAATTTATTAGTGTTTCATTAATCAATTTTAATTCATTTCTGGCTTTAATCAATAAATTTTTGATCTTATCAGATATTGAGTCTTCATCGTAGGTAGATTTTTTAATAAAATCTATATATGGCATGATTTGTTTTTTGCCAGAATAATATGACCTTAATTGATCCATTTTCTTATTTATTTCATCAAAATCTAATTTTAAGCTGATTAACTGATTTAAAGAGTTACTCCATTTGATGTATTTATCAGGAGTATCTATTTTAGAAAATTTTAATCGAAATTTCATTGGTAGCGTTTTTTTTCGTGATTTATCTTGAAGATATTTTCTAAAATCTAAAATTTTTTTTTCTTTTGCAGTTCTAAATTTTTTCATCATTGAGGCTTTCACTAATTCAGGATGAAATTGATTTAAAACTACATTCAATTCATTTTCTATTTGTGTATATTTATTAGATAAGGCTCTTATCATTAATTCGATTCTCAATGCTTGAAAAGGATTTCCTAATTCTTCAATAATATAATAAAAACTATCATCAATAACATAATAATCCCCATATTTATGAACTAATTTATGAATAATTGATGTTTTAGGACACATCATTGCCCTCAATCGCTCTAATGCAGTATGAATTTTAGTTTGACTCATTTCAGTTATAACTGGAGAAATAACTCGTTCTAAAAATGTTTCTTTAAAAAATAAATGTACTTCTTCTTCTGATTCAGAAATACTATCTCTAACAATTTTTAAGCCTGGTGCAATGCGTATTTTTACATCATCAGCCTTAATTTTAAATACATCATAGTTCTTTATATTTGTGATTACGTTAAATTGGATTAAAGATTTTATAAAATCGGATGATGTAATTCTTTTTAAATCACCAATTGTTGGGTTTTCCAATTCAGACATTGCTTCAAATTCATCTAATAAATCATCATCTATTAAATCTTGAAATAATTCATTACGAATATTGTACATGAATAAACTTACATAGCGAAGATCTGGGGAATCAAGTACATCTTCTAAAAGTTCTTTATCATATTCCATCTCTAAATTTTTATGGTCTTCAGACATATTATTCATCAACACTGGCGAAAATTCACTAATGTGCAAATAGTGGGTATTTAAAAATGATAAGTAGAGTAATATTTCATTTTCAATAAAGTTTTTGGTTTTTAATATAAAGCTTTTTTAAGAAATTTTTGCCAAAAATTGCGATATTTCTACTAATTTTATGAAGATTTGATTTTATTAAAGTACATTAATAAATTTTTGATTATTGGATCATCAATATCGATCTTTTTCTTTTCTATCCACTGTAATATCGCTTTTGGATTCATATTATCTATCTGAGCAAAAAGAAAATCATCAAGAGTTTGGAAAAAGAATAAAAATCCATCAAAAACTTCTTCAAAAGTTGAGGTTGATCCAATTAATCCATTGATTCGGTGAGTATGTTCATAGAATTTTCGCATTATAATTTTATAGTTTGATTGATACTTAATTATGATATAATTTTGGATCGCATTCATATTATCTAGAATTATTGGATTATTGTGTGATTTCAATAAAACTCCCTTAAAGAAATCTTTCCCATCATCAATATCGTCTAATATTTTATTATAAAATTGTACACCTTTATCATAAGCATCTTTAAATTTCTTTATTGATTGATATTCAATAAAAATGGCGGGATTTCCTCTATTATCAAAATTTTCTATCCAAGTAACGGATAATTCTTTTGATTTTTCAAATCTAGTTTTAATAGGGGTTAGTAGTTCCTTATATGTTTTTTTTTTTTCAATGGTATATTCGATTGAAATTTTGATATAAGGATTTTCCATACTTAATGAATAAAAATTTATCCCTATTAAAATTGGTATCTACTCCGAAAATTATATTAGTTAAAAAATTATTTTTAGCTAAATTTTGTTCTCTAATTGAATATCTTTAGCTTTTTAGCTTCTATTATTCAAAATTACAATTTTATTATATATCTAATATATATTCAGAGATTTTTTTATCAGTGTTTACTTCATATATAAAATACCAATATTAAGCATATTTTTTCAGTATAATCAAATATGTTAAAAAAAAACAAATACTATAGAATAGAAATATTATTTGAAAATATCTATTTATTTAAAAATGAGAAAAAATATTACTGATATGATAGTATATATCAAACTTAAAGATAAGATTATAATATGAGACAATTTGACCGAGATGTACCTCAATTTATTGATGATTTAGTTAGAACTCCTGAAATATTTTTGGAAATGCCACATATTGCTCCAATTTGGGTTGATCAACTTGAGGAATTACGGGATTTATTTATTAATTCTCATAAAACTTTATCAAATTTAGTGATATTAAGTGAGTTAAGTGAAAATTACTCTAATTTATTAATTATTGGGGATATTCATGGTGATTTTTATTCCCTATATCGAATTGTCCAACCTTTTTTTGATGGAAAAGTTGATACTTTACTTTTTCTTGGTGATTATGTTGATAGAGGTGATAATAATCTATTAACAATTATTTTTTTATTATCGATGGTAGTAACTTGGCCTGATCGAATTATTTTATTAAGAGGAAATCATGAAGATCTTGAAATAAATCATTTTTTTGGATTTTATCAAGAGCTTCAAACTTTTTATCCATTCTATTCTGAATTTGAGAAAGTTATTGAAATTTTCAATGAAATTTATGACTATATGTCATTAATTGCAGTAACTCCTCAAAATTCCGTTTGCATGCATGCAGGATTACCCAAAAATTTTACACAAATGAAAATTTTTCACGATATACCCAAACCTCACAGTCTTATTGAGGGAAATTTAACTAGTGAAAATCTTGAACAATCTAATCAATTTCTAGATGCTTTTTTTCAAGTTAGATGGAATGATCCAACGGAGAAACCTCTGAATAATGCTAATGAAAAATCATATCATGGGTATTATTATTACAGCTTTGAAGAAGTAAAAATTTTCCTTAATAGAAATAAAAAAATGCGTATAATCAAATCTCATGAGCCTCATCGTGGAGGATTTCAAGATTTATTTAAGCATCATTTACTTCATATCTTTTCTAATGAACCTTATCGAGGAGAAATCACAATTGCTTTTACAATTCATGAAAAGCCCGATGGTACTACAATATTAAGGGATCTTGATTTTAATAATGTTCTTGAAATACCAAAACCTGAAAATTTCTAATGAAAATAATAAGAAATAAAAAACTATTGAATGATTAGCGCATCAAAAAGATTATTTTTTCAGGTGGAATGGAGTTCTC
>CAYPTZ010000303.1:0-5107 GCA_964413395.1 uncultured archaeon
ATTATTTCTTTTTGTAAACTTTTCTACACAATTCACGAAATCTTTTAGGAAATTGATATGCATAACTACTATATGAATATTCTTTATCTATTATATCTTCTCCAAATAATTCAATCAAGTAAAGATCCATAACCCGCGGTGGCTACCACATTCGGGAAAACAAAGGAATTGTTTTGTCGCATCTCCATTCCTAATATTATAGCAGAAAATATAATTAGTGTGATTCAGGCATTTGTTCAATTAATTGGTTTGAAAACACATAAAAGTTTCGAATAACGATTAAAAGCATTTATTTTAGTACGGAATTTACCTTCAATTCTTCATACCAGTCAAGTAAATCATAGATTTCAATCTCCAATAATATTGAAAGAGTGAAATCGCACTGGAATGATGCAACTTATTAAAAATAACCAATTTTTTGCTCAAAAAAATGAAAGTAGGCAATTAATGAATTGATCCTTTGTTTTTAAATTTCATCTCAATTTATTTTTTATTTTAGATAAAAATTTGAGAAAATAACGAAAGTGTTTTCTTAATTTGTGAAAGATTATTTTGATTTATCATTATTTTTTTTGGAATAGTGGTATTTTGTAAAATAAGATTCATTTTAATTAGTTTTTTAATCCAATGAATTAAAGTGGTAATAGGGATTTGAGTAAATTTGCATATATTTTTCATAGTGTCTCCATGTGAATATTGAATTAGATTTTTAAAAAGAGTTCGAACAGTATCCTTGCAAATTAGAAATCCGAGTATCATTTGAGGCAAAGGACTGGAGGAGAGTCCAAAAATTTTCACATTTCCAATTTTATGAGAATTTATTAAATGGAATTCTTCTAAAAGAGATAAATGAAAAAATAATTGATATGAGCCTAAATGAAGATGTCTTTTCATTAACGAGATATGAATTCCAGGATATAGCTTAATAATATTTATGATTTGCCTCCGTGTTGAATTAGCTAAAAAATTAAGTTTTACTTGATTATCAGACACATTGATGAATTTTTTGTTTATAAATTTATCAAGAATCTCTTCAGTTGATGATAAATCAATATTAAATTTCTCCATAATTTTTATTTTAAGTTTTCCCATAGAAACTAATCTTGTAGTATTGCATGTTTTTCTAATGAAGGTAAGGTAGATATCTTCCTGGATAATAATTCACCTGATTTTCATATGCAAGAACTAAAATCGCATATTTTTTATCGACTTGATTAATATTTCATCCTCAATTAGATTTACATCATAATCTATGGATTCGGAAAGAGATTGAATGTTCTTCATCATGTTTTTTATTTGTTTTTTCTTTAAATAGCGATTTTTGTCTAATAATACTTGATATTCAAAATATTGTCCAAAATGAAAAATCTCAGGAGGTAAATTTTTAATTTTCCTTTTTCTAATAAACAGAAAGATCGTTGAAAATCCTACTCCACTTATGCTTAATATACTTAAAAGGATTAAATTATCTGAAATGAACTCAGAAAAAGATTTAGTTATTTTAAAATCGCATTCTATCCAATATATTAAAGAATCAAAGACTGAATTATCAAAATTTGAAACATTATAAATCTCGATTCGTAAAGTATAATAACCGGTTTTTTTTAGATTTAATTCTTGATTATATTGTAATTCACTAAAATTTTCTGGAATAATACCATCATTAATAATCTTATTATTAAGAGTATTGATATAACGAGTGGAATTACAATTTATAAACCGAATTGGGATTATAAAATCGATATTTGCATAAAATTTCTGATCTTGCTCTAATTGAATTTCAACAAATATATTTACTTCTTTTTGATTATCAATAAAAGATTGTGATTGAATTATATTAATTTGTGGAGAAAAAAATCCGAAAAGAATAAAACAAAAAAAAAAACAAAATAAATTTGCTTTTTTCGGCAAATAGAGCTTTTTTTTATTTTGTTTTCTCATGATATATCTCATGTTTTATAGCTTTTTTTTTAAAATAAAACTAATGGAAATTCCAATAGATACAACTAAGATATATAATGGATAACCAGGCACTGAAAATCCACCAGAATCATCATCAGATTCGATATCATTGTTTACACCAAATGCATAGTAGATATTAGGTTTAATATCTACGGCCCCTACTTTAAATTCATTTTCACTTATTGTTGTTTGAATTGGCACCCATGTATTATCTCTTAATTCAAATAGAGTCAATCTATCTAAATCTTGAGTGGAATAGATTCCACTGGGATAAAACACATTAATTGAAATTTCAGAAATTACATCGTCATCTTCAGTACTAATCATATAATATCCAAAGACATCAGTTGTATTTAATGGAAAATTAATAGTTGGATTTTCTGTTGAAAAAGTTAATGTTGCTTCTCCTTCTGATTCAGCATTAATATATACTCGCATTCTATGGATCAATTCTTCATCATAACAACTCAAATATTGATTCTCAATACTGAATAGTTGTGGGATATTATTAGTAATTCCAACTTTTACAGAGATAATATTTGATAATTCAGTCCCATATGAAGTTTCACTGGCAACAATATAATGATATTCACCTCTAAGAAGATCTTGATCTTGAAATGAATTTAAATCAAATGTGCCAATATTTGTAGAGAATAATAGATAATTATCATGAGTAATTGGAACTTCACTGCGATATATTTGTAATTCTAGAAGATTATAACTTTGTGAATAAAGGATTATATCTCTTGAAAGATGATTGACCTCTCCTAGTGATAATGTTATATCAGAGTAGATTGTTTGATTAAAAATCTGAATCCGATCTTGTTTCGATTCTGAAATAAATAATTGATCATCAGAATTTAATGCGATTCCATAAGGGCAATCAAATTCACCAGGGCCAATTCCATTGGTCCCATCACCATTGTTTCTTCCGATAAATTGTACAAATTCACCATGTTTATCAATAATTTGGATACGATGATTAATTATTTCAGAAATATAGACATTATCATTCCAATCTATTACAATATCACCAGGTTTACAAAATTCTCGAATACCAGTTCCGATTGTTCCATCCCCTCCATTGGCACCCCAAGTTTCAAAATGATTATAAAATGGATCAAATATTTGAACACGGTTATTTTGTTCATCGGAAATATAAATATAGCCACTACTATTAACCCCAATACCAGTAGGCCAATCAAATTCACCATCATCTGTACCAGATCCTCCGAATTGAGAAATATAGGTCCCATCATCTGAAAATACTTTAATCTTATCTGTATACATATCAGAAACAAGAAGATTATTCTCATTATCAAATGCTATTCCTGTTGGATAATAAAGATCTTCTGGATTGGGCCCATATTGGCCCCACATAAATTTAAATTGGCCATCATAAGTAAATACTTGAATGCGATGATTATCAGTATCAGAAATATAGATATCTCCATTCTCATGAATAGCAACATCCCATGGTTCTTTGAACTCTCCACTTTTATTCCCATATATTCCACCAAAATGGAAAAGATAATTTCCTTCTGAATCAAAAATTTGGATTCGATTATTTCTTGAATCGGCAACATACAGACAATTTGTTCCATTAAAAGCTATCCCATGTGCATCATCAAATTCACCTTCTGCTGATCCATATCTAACACCTTCATATTTTCCCCATTTAGATTTAAAAGTACCATTAGCATAAAAGACTTGAATACGATGATTCTGTGAATCAGTAACATAAACATATTCTGAATCGGGTGAGAAGGCTACTTTCATTGGTTCATTAAAATGGCCATCATAAGTTCCATAATTTTCTAATAAACCTGAACCTTCAATCTGTCGACTCCAATTATTAATTATATTTCCTATATTATCTAATACTATCATCCGATGATTATATGTATCAGCAATATAAAGATGGCCAGTATCATTTATAGCAATCCCATATGGTCTACAAAGAGATTCAATACTAGGTACTGAAATATTATACTGATATCCCCCGCTAGCATTATAGCAATTAATTCGAGTCATTTCTGTAGTATAGACATAACCCGAACTATTTATTGCAATTCCAAATGGCGATCTTGCAATATTTCCTCCTCCAACCACCCAAGAAAATTGAAATTGGTTTAAAGGATCAAATACTTCTATCCGATTATTACGCCAATCATTAACATAGAGATAATCTGATTCATTAAAAGTAAGTCCACCAGGAGTGTCAAATTCACCATCTCCTGTTCCAATACTTCCATTTCCACCATTAGCTCCAAATTTATCGATAAAATTACCGGCAGAATCAAAAACTTGGATACGATGGTTACTACAATCAGTTACAAAGATATGACCAGTAGAATTTATGGAAATATCCCAAGGTTCATTAAATTCTCCATCCTCAATCCCATAGGTACCATCACCACCATTTCTCCCCCATTGTCTTAAAAAATTCCCATCTGGATCGAAAACTTGAATACGATGGTTATTGGTGTCAGCAACATAAACATTTCCTATAGAATCAACTTCAATACCAACAGGTGTATTAAATTCTCCTGATGCAGTTCCATTATATTCTATATTTAAATCTCTACCCCATAATTTTTCAAAATCTGTAGTAATGTTTCCAGATGAAGATGGAGGTAAAATTTGGCGGGATTGTTCATTCTCATCTATTTCATCTGAGTTTATAAGAGCATTATTTAAAAATATTGATATGCTACATAAAATTGAAAAAATTAAAATTATACTTTTTATTCTATTCTGTTTCATAATAAACACTTATAATAGTGAATTTATTTTCTAATAAAAGAGTGAGTGGACTGATTTTCGAATTGAGTTCTTTAGAAAAAAAAAGTGGAATTAAAAAAAATTCTCCCTGTCTTTTTAAATAATTGAAAAAGATATGAATTGGATAAAATTTTGAATATACTGATATAATGCTCATTCAAATTTTACACTAATCTCTTTTTTTTGTCTCGTTTTTTTTTTTTTAATTCATCACAAATGTTATCCAAGGTTACAGCTCTAAAGCTGTTTTAATAGCGGGATTTTGTAAACTGAAAAATTTCATCCCGCATTCCAATTATTGGATATGGAGGGGAAGTTACCATCAATTCAATGGAATTATCTTTCAAAATAGTTAATTTTT
>CAYPTZ010000304.1:0-5099 GCA_964413395.1 uncultured archaeon
ATATATCATTAACATGAAAAGAGACAATAAAGTTATTAATATTATATTATTATTTGCAATGTTTGGAGGATTATATAGCGGTATTTTTCCAGTAACAGGACGATCGAGTAATATGAATATAGGGAATAGCATAAATAGTAGTCAAATACCCAGAACAGATTTTTCCCAATTTAATGTTTCAAAATCTGACTCTGAAGGCAGAGTGGAAAGCAATGTAAATTTAACTTGTGAAATTGAGAAGAATGGGAATGAGTGGCAATTATTATTTCGATTGGAGTGTGAACTGATTCCACTAGTAGAAGAAAGCTCAGGAAAAAAATTAACGCATTTAATTATCTATGTGGCAGTCTTTAATGGATATAAAATGGATATTGGATATTTTGTCATGGAGGATATTGATAATATGGCAGACCGCACATTAATTAGTAAAAATATCACAATGAATACAGATTATAGCCCTGATGGAATGTCCTGGGAATTTGAAAGAAGGTTTGATTATTTAGATGAAATAGCTAACAATGCTTTTTATCAGTCAAATTATGTAAAAACTCCTGCGGTATTTCAGTATCATGATGGAGACGCGATACGAGTGAGAGATTTTTCAAATTATACGTATGAAACTCGCCATCATTTTGAAACCTTCGAAGTAGATATCCAGCATAGAGGGAAGGGAGAAATATATTTTGAACAAGCGACAAATTCAACCCATTTTAATTTAGAGAATAATGTGAGTATGTCATCTCATAATTTAACAGTCGATGATCCATTAGAGGCTGTGAGATTACGAGATATTTATTTATCTGGACGTGATAATTCATTTTCTAAATCAAGTATGAATGTATTGAATCTCAATGCTTCTGAATTATATGGCAATTCCATCCAAGACTTCCAAACAAATTCTTCAGATTTCGTACAATATCCTAATTGGACAGGCTTAGATAATCCATATACCTATGGATTTGGACATGGAATAGTTTTTGAATATCTAGAACATTTTGAAATCCGAATGGAATTTGAAATACAGTTGATTGAAGAAAGTGATGAGAACGAGGAAGAGAATGAGGATGACGCAAATATCGCGGGTTTTGTGATGGAAATATATTTATTGATGTCAGGGATATCAATTGGAATAATTCTTTTACGAAAGAAGAAAAATAAAAGATTAACTGTTTGAATTTTTTTTTTATTTTATATTACTTTTTAGGATGAGTGCGTATCTGATAGAGTTCCCCCTAAATAATTTCGATAGCCACACATGATAATCGGGCAAAGAGTAAAAATCCTTAAATAGATCCATTTGTATTAATATTTTTATAGAATTCTAAAGTAGTATGATTTTAATTATTGAGTTGAAATACAAGCATCTGGAGGTGAGAGGATGGGGAAAAATCGAAGTTCAAATGATGATAGATCAGATAGCATGAATCCTAACAATAATGCAAATAGTGCAGCAAATGATAATCATTCAAATCAGCTGAATCCAAATAATGAAGAATATAAAGGGGAAGAGGAGGATTAGCAAACCTTTGATGTGGTTTTTTTTATATTACTTCTTAGTATAAATTTCATATTGATCAAGTTTCCCTTGTGAGTCATCCACAACTACCAGTGATATCGAAGGGTTTTTTACAAAAATTCTGATAATAACTTATGGTTTCCTCATTATTATTTATTCTTCTTCTGGAAGATTAACTCTTAACTCAGGAATATGCTGATGAATAAGAGCTAAAGATAAATATAAAGCCATTAACGTACTTTCTTTATTTACATCTTCTAATTTAGGAACCAAACAATTTCGGTAAGATTTTAATTGCATTAAAATCAGAAGATATAATATGGGCTTTTGGGGCGTCGGGATTTTTGACAATGATGTTGCATTAGATGTTAGAGATTACTATAACGAACTTCTTCAGGAAGGATTGGATGATAATAAGATAGCAAAACAAATCGAAGGTTTTTTTAAAGAAGATATTAAGGATTTAGATACTCAAATGGATGTGTACTTAGCATTAAGTACTATCCAATTATCCAGAAGTAATTTACACTCAGAAATTAGAAATAAAACAATTTCTCTAATAGATCAGAAAGCAGGAATGCAATTATGGGCAAATAAAAAGAAAAATGACTATAATAAAAGAATAAAACTATTAGAAAAATGTAAAAAAATTCTTTTAAAAGCACCATCATCGAGTAATGATTTACTTTCTGGAAATAATACCAATATCAACATTGAAGAAAATGAACCTCCATTTAGTGTATATAAAATAAATGATCAAAATGGACAACAGGTTTATGTAGGATCAACAAGATTCCAAAAGAAAAGATTAAGATTTATGGATTTCTTTCAATTTGGCAATAAAATAGAACCTAATCAAAGAGAAAAATTTTGGAAATGGTTTTCAAATAATGAAATGAAATTATTTAAAGCGAAAGATATGAGGAATGATCCGATATTTGAGAAATTATCTAAAAAATTAAAAGAATTTCATCCAAATTTGGTATTTGAAATCGGAAATGAAGGAGAGAAAAAATCTATTGCAATTTCCTGTGATGGATCATCAAAAGCATTCCCATATGTCATGGATCTGATGAATGAACCAATTATGACATCTCATTGGTTAATTTATCCCTTTAGACAGCGAAAGGATATAAAAAAAATCAAATTCAAAATGAATAATAAAGTAATGTCAAGTGATGATATATTATTTATATCTACCCAAGAGAAAAATTTCATTAATCTTGATCTTTATGTAAAAGATTTTCGAGGGAAAAACGATCCCATATTAAATATAGTGTTTATATTTTTGGATTCAGCAATTGGTGAATATAATATGATTACTAAAGTAAAAAAATTGAATTTCAAACCAATATCAGCATTGGAAAATAATTCAAATGCATTACCTTTGGATGAATTAAGTCGAATTGTTGATTTAGTGGAATAATATCACCGATAGCGGAATTTTATTAGTATTTTTTTTTTTAGGGTGCATTCCCTTTTGGGAGGGTCCGAATCTGATAGAGTTCGCCCCGCGTGCCATCCATGACGACGCAATGATATTGGGGTTGATGCATGATGAATTCTAAGGAAGAGTATACATATAATTGTTGATTCTAAGATTCAAATAAGCATCAATTGATAGAGTAAAAAAAAAAAAAAATTCCAACACATAAGTTTTACATTTTAGCAATTATTTGTACCTTCGATAAAAGTGTCGTTAACAGCAGAAAAGAAAAAAATTATTCCTTGCCTTGATATGAAAGGTGGGCGTGTGGTTAAAGGGATTCAATTTGAAGGATTGCGAGATGCAGGAGATCCGGTAGAATTTGCGCAATTTTATGAAAAAGAAGGCGCCGATGAATTAGTGTTTTTAGATATTTCAGCTACACTTGAAAAACGTAAAACCATGGTGAACTTAGCAAAAAAAGTGGCGGATGTAATTTCGATCCCTTTTTGTGTTGGAGGAGGAATCGCTTCAATTGAAGATGCACAATTGGTGTTAGATGCTGGCGCAGATAAAATTTCGATTAATAGTGCAGCCGTAAGAAATCCTGACCTTTTACGAGAAATTTCGCAAAAATATGGATCAAAATGTCTGGTTCTGGCAATTGATGCCAAAAGGGTTGAAATTACGGACAATATAGTGCAGGAGGATAAAAACATAGTGCAAATTAACCAGAAACCTTATTGGTTTGATGTGGTGACACATGGTGGCACACGATCGACTGGAATGGATGCTATTAATTGGGCGAAACGAGCAACCCAGTTAGGCGTGGGAGAAATCTTACCCACTTCAAAAGACTTTGATGGAGTAAAAAATGGCTATGATCTGGAGTTAACCCGTGGAATTGCTGAAGCGTCAAATTTACCCGTGATTGCATCAGGAGGAGCAGGGACACTAAAACATATTTTAGAAGCATTTACACTCGGGAAAGCTACTGGTGCGTTAGCCGCATCGATCTTTCATTTTCGAGAAATTACCATTACACAAGCGAAAAAATATTGTATGGACCATGGCATCGAAATGAATATGACATATTTATCATAACTAATGGTTGGAATCTTTCTTTTTCTTTTTTTTTTTTTTTTTTACTCAAAAGTGAACACATTTTTAGAGAGCACCTTTCAATGAGATTTAGTAAACCAACAATTCAGATTTTTTAAGAAGAAGTGAAATTTTTAATTTTATTAATGATCGAAGAGAACATCCAAATTACATTTAAAAGTCCGGTGTTATTAGTAGAAAATGTTCAAAAATCGAATGAATTTTACTGTAATATACTACAGCAAGAAGTAGAATCAGACTTTGGAGAAAATATTGGCTTCAAAAGCGGGTTAGCACTTTGGGAGAAAACTATGCCGTAAATATGATTAAGGGAGCAATGAAAAGCGATTCTCGTGAAAAATTAAGTGAAATGACCCAAGGTCACTCATTTGAACTCTATTTTGAAGTATCATCCATTATAGACCTCCAAAAACAACTCCAGCAAATGCAGGTGAAATTTGCCCTTGAGGTATATATCCCACCATGGGGGCAACGAACCATCCAAATTTTTGATCCAGATGGATATTTGATTGAAATATCCGAAAAAATGGAAGATGTGATTATTCGGATGAAAGATGAAGGCCATTCTATAGAAGAAATCCACCAGAAAACAATGATGCCAATAGAGATCATTAAAAAGACTTTAGCAGAGCAGTGATTCAACAACATTTTTTTTTTTTTTAAATTTAAAATGAGATTCACCTTAGATATCTTTAAGGTCTTCCCATTTCATTTTTTCTTCTTCAAAATCTATATCCGTTTGTTTTGGTTATTGAAATTGGCGATATGATATGTTCGGTTTATCATAGCGAAATACATATGTTTTATTGTTTGGTCTACAAATGATTAATTTAAGTGCGGGATGTTGTCACCATGATCTAGGATTTTAAGAGAATTTAATGATACACTTGGATTAAGTATCCTTCCATTGGGAGACTTGCCAACTACCATTCCAGTTACTAACAGAAAAGCCCATGGTTTTGATTTGTGATTTTTGTGACTTCCACATTTCCCAGAAATCTGACGTGGGAGGTGCATTCCGAACAAATTTAGTTG
>CAYPTZ010000305.1:0-5088 GCA_964413395.1 uncultured archaeon
AGATGATGGCTGAGAGCGTTTCAGGATCTTTGGGTAATTTATTTTGGTTCATATGGTTCTGGAGCGACTTGCATATCAGGTTTACTAAAAGTAATGCCAAACAATTCTGATGTTCTTCTAAAAAAACCAAGAATGGATTACTATTTTAGTAATAAAATTCGATGCAATTATGATATGTATGAATCGATGAAATTGGATAATTTTAAAATCCCTATTTCTATTGGACAAATTATACCTCACCATTATAATAAAAATCGAGGAATAAAACTATATTTTTGTGATAAAGGATGCATTATTCCAAATTATTCTGGTTTAGACCATTGTCCACAAGGTCATACAGGATTTCATTCGATTTTCTATCCTACTTATGCTTTATTAAAAAGTGGTCCTAATAAAGATATTAATATTAAAAATTATTTTAATTTAAAAGATGGATATGTAAGATTTATTGGTAAACCTGAAATTGGAATGGAATTAAAATATGATATGCGTAGAATATCATTAAATATCAAAGATAAAAATAATATTTCAGGTCTTTTAAATTGGGCACCAACCTATATGCCTACAAATAAGGTTTTATTTAGATAAGGTTATCATTTTTTAAACAAATCTTTTTTTATTTTTATTATAATATTCGCTAATTTATCCAAACCAGATTTATTTAAAGCAGAAATAGATATTGCTTCTATATTTGAAAATAAATTATGAATTTTTTTTTTTCTTTCTTCTATTTCTTTTTTAGAGAGTAAATCAATTTTATTTAAAACAAAAATCTTTGGAATATTTATAGCCCCTATTTGCTTGATTACAGAAAAGGATGACCTAATTTTTTTAATTGTATCAGTAAATAATTTTTCAGAGATATCAATTACAATTATAAGCAAATCAGAAAATTGAAGTTCCTCTAAAGTTGATAAAAAGGCATCTATTAATAATGGAGACATATCATCGATAAATCCAACAGAATCGGTTAATATTGCATCTTCACCTTGCCAATTACCAAATTTATCGAAACTTGAAAAAGTGGCCTTACGAGAAGTTGTCGTGACGGTAGTAAATTCTTGATTAGCGGTTTTCATTTGAACTTTAGCAAGTTTATTCATTAAGGTTGATTTTCCTGCATTAGTATAACCAACAATACCAATATTAAAGAATTTACATCTTGATCTTCGACGATTATATCTTTCTTGGGATATTTTATTTAATTCATCTGAGATTTTTTTTTTTTTCCCTCTGAATGCCCGCATTCGAGGTTCCCAACCTCGCATCCCTTTTCCTTTAAAATCTTTTCCTTGTTTTTCTTGCAAGTGTTGACCAAAATCTTTTTTAACGGTATTAGTTTGTAAAGTCAATCTCGCTAATTCAATCTGAAGTTTTGATTCCTTTGTCTGAGCGTGATTTTCAAATATTTCTAACACTAATTCATCTCTATCAATGACTTTCACATCCCAAATTTCATGTAAATTCATCAATTGCATATAGCTTAATCGATTATTGAAAAGAAAAGTTAAAGTATGCTTTTCCTTATAATCATTAGGTAGATTAATTATTAAGAGTTCATTAGAATCAGTTGTTTCTTCGTCATTAGTTGCAATATTATCCCATATATTATCTATATTTGAATTATTATCTTCAATTTGTTTAATTGTTTCTTTATTAAGATATTCATCTAGGGACTCTTTAATTTGGAACACTTTTCCTTGTCCCATGAAGAATTTTGGACTATTTTTTTTTAAATTTTGACTTATATAATCATAAATATAATAACCCGCAGTTTTTGCTAAACCTTCAAATTCTGATTTAGAATAAAAAGGCATATCAGGATGAAAAATTTGAATAAAAATTGCAGGTTTTAATCCAAAAGCATTTTGATCTATGTTTGATTTTTTATTCATTTGTGAGTATTCCTATATATTAGAAATAATTAATCATATTCAGGTTTTTCCCCTCGTTTTTTAAAATATATCATTGTTTCAGGAGAACCTTTATTTTTTTTTAGATATTTTGAATAATCATCATTTTCATCAAAATCTTCTTTCTCTACTAATATTAATTTATATTTTTTTTCAAATTTCTTTGCTAAATCAAGAGGTATAGCAGTTGTTCCTTTTTCAATCCGTTTATAATAGCTCTCTTTAATGAATACAGATTCTGCAAATTCTTTAGAACTAAATCCTTTAGTAGTGCGATATTCTAATAATATAGCAGCTGCATCATCCATAACCTTATTGTCTGTAAAACTATCTCGTTTTCGAGACTTTCGTCTGTTATTATTAATGGAATGTACTGGTGCTACTTTATTGTCAACAGTTGAAGTTAAATTTCGGAATTTTTGATTTCGATTTAACTTGGGATTATTAATTGAGGATTGTTGACTTCTTACACTTACTTCTTCACCCAAATTTTGGCACTCTCGACAGACATTCATAATTACACCTTCTATTTTTCTTACAACAAGGTGATATGAGTCATTTCCACAAATTTCGCATTCCTGAGTATTTCCCATTTATTTCACTTCATTTTTAAATTTCAACTATTATTGATAATATTAAGAATTCAAGTGAAAAAAATTTTATTTTTTAGCTACATTTTTAGATGAGGATCGAATATAATTCATTGGAACATTTTTGTCGTAAAAAAAAAAAAAAGAGGGATATATTTCATGCAAAATATAGGATTACAAAAGTTAAATGAAGCATCATCTATGACAACTTATCGTGCAAAAGACAAGCAAAATATTCAAAGTATTCTAAATAAATTAAATTTACAAGAAAAATATTTTACAGTATTGGTAAATGGGGAATTAGCCAAAAATAACACAATTATCGAAAAAAATGATAAAATTCTTGTATTACCTAAGATAGCTGGCGGTTCTAGAATCTGTTAATCGTTATCAAATTTAAATTTTTTTTTTATTTCACTGATTAATCTATTTTGAGTTAATTCTTTTGCAATATATAATTCTGCACAAATATTTTTGATTTTTTTCCATAATTGATGAGTTAACAGAGATTTAATTTGAGGTAATAAGCAATTAATTGAATCAAATATCAAAACTTGTTCCTTAATGGTGTAAGTTTTAAATCTACTTCGTTTTATGAATAAAGGAAATTCAAAAATATCACCATTAATATTAGTAATAAAACCCAAATTTTTTCTTGATGCTTCAATAATTTTGATTATTTTTGATTCAAAGAATATATCAATAGAAATGATTGGGGATAAATAATAGTTAATATTTAAAGAAGTGAAGATCGATGTAATTTTTGATAAGAATGTGGAAATATTATCTCGAATCTGAATATATGATAAAATTTTCCTAGACTTATTTTGAATATCATCTAATAATAATATTTTTACAATAGGTAGCTGTTCTATAAAATTTTGAATAATGTGCTCTTCTTTTATATTTCTTGGATGAATTACTATACATATTGTTATAGGGTAATTAATAATTTGCCAGAAATTCCATTTAAAGAAATTTGGATAAAAAAAGATATGATTTTTCAAACATAGATTTTTCTCATCTTGAGTTAAGGATTGAAAGTGGTTTTCTTTTTTACATTTAGTTATTAAATCTTCAAAAAGTTTGTCTTTAGTAAAAGAAGTATAATTATATTCAATTCTATTTGGATTAGCGATATTTTGCTTACTATTTTCAAAAATTTTTAGTGATAGATATTCTTTATATTGAGAATCAACAGGAAAAATCGAATTTTCATTAAAAAATCTTATTTCTGTGTTGAATTTATAAATTTTCATTACAAAATATGGATATTTTAACTTAATATTCGATATTGTTCGCGAAAAATTTGATTTATCACTGTAAAATAAATTTTCAGGAAATACATATTCTAATATTAAAATAGAATCAGTAATCCCTCCAAAGAACCAGCAATTAATTAATCCAAATGAAAATAAGGATCTAAATAAATCATTTTGAATTAACCTTAGAGGATCAATATATGAATTTGATTGTTGAATAATAATTATAATTTTTATTTTATTTTCGAGAGATGGATGAAAAGTTATATATTTCGAAACACTTCTAAAAAGTTCATTTTTTATGTCAGACGTTAGATTTGGTAAAAATCTATTAATGCTATTAGCTGAAATATGATTATTATTATAAATAAATTTAAAAAAATCAAGTATAATTTTTCTGTTTGAAGAAATAAATTGTGAAATATTTGATGTATTATTAAAATAAATTTGGTTTGAAAAGAATTCCTTATAGCTAATTCTATTGCTTGAAAAATTTGAATCAATTTCGAATAAAAGATTATCATTATCTGATTTGGAATAAAAATATTTTCTTTTATTTCTATCATTTCTTATTAAGGAATCCAGAGAGAAAAAATCATTTATCCATTGTTTTTTACCATAATCATAATAATGAATTAATGATGGATCTATATCATTTTTGATAATTCCATAATTAAAACCAATGGTATGAATATGTTCCTTTAATAATAATTTAGTGAATAATAAGAAATTTTGGCTTTTTATAAAAAAGTGATAAATAAATATTTTATTTGAGATCTCATTAGATTTCGCAAATAATCCTACAGAATAATAAAATAGAATGTTCTCCATCCATTCAATTCTATTGTTAGATATCACAAATAAAGAAAAAATTTCATCGTGATTATAAAAAATTTGTGTAATTGTTTCAATCTTCGATAAAGCTAAATTTTCGAAGTGAAATAATTTATTGATAATTTGAGATAAAATTTCATCATTATAGTTTTTTTTTTTTTCATATTTTCTGAGAAAATATTCGATTGAAGCAATATAGAGATCTAGGTAAGTATCAGAAATGAAATATGGTTTATTGGATGATGATTGTGAAAGAAAGTGAGATTTTTCTTTAATAAATATCATTTTACTTTTGTTGATATATTTTCTAATACTATCTAAAAAATCTTTTTTTCTATCAAAGAATTTTAATTCAGAAAATAAATTTTTGGCTTGTAAAATAAATAGAAGTGGTAAATAGTCAAGATCAAATGGATTTTTTTTACCTTCTGACTGAAAATTTTTTTTTATTTCAGAAAAAATAATAAAATCTAGAGAGAAGGGATTTTC
>CAYPTZ010000306.1:0-5073 GCA_964413395.1 uncultured archaeon
AAAATAATTGATGGGTGCTATCATACACCCCTGAGTAATTAAAGCCCCGTTTCCATGTATTTTTTTGCCCAATATTGACATAGGAGTATTGTCCATTCAGATATTTCGACCGTGTTTTTTCGGGAGTTCCATCAATAGCAAGAATAATCTCATTAGATCTTGCCTTAAATGTTGCTAAGTTCTGCATCGAGGTGATGTAGTTCTCTTGAAGCTTGTGATCGAGGTTTTTTTTAGTGTCTTGGGCCAGATTATCTGATACCGCAGTACGACTTGCAGACAGTGGTTTGGTATGTTGATCAGGTGATAATTCCGCAAGAAATCTCTCTAAAGTCATTTCTACTTGCTTCGAATCCTTTATCTTTACTAAGGTGAAATGAATACATGCTCTAATCGTATTGAGTAATTTGGATCCAATTTCAATGGACGATTTCATAAGAATGGATGAAATATACGTATTTACTACTTTTTCTTTAGTAATTGCCTTAGATTTTACATGATGTCGTTGTTTGCTGGGAAGACCAAGCAAATCGATCTGTTCCGTAAAGGCTAAATGAGTAGAATCATTTTTAGTTTTGAGAATGGTATTTCCCTCCAGGGTAACTTGGGTGGTTTTGGTCAATTACTTAAGTTAACCATTCTCTTTAAGTCCTTTTGAAATAATCATGATTTTTGGAGCATTTAATTTCCTCACTGCGGGGCTTTTGATCACTTTATCTTTGATCCCAATATGTCGTTTGAGCTCACCTCCGAAAAGTGGAGTTTTGCCGAGAGCAAGATTCGTTACGCAAGAAAAAAGAGTAAAAATATAAATCAGAAAGCAATTTTTGATGCCCTAGAAAAAATTAATAATGTGTTTCTTTAGTATAAATGCTAATAATTGTAAAATATAAATAGCAATCAAATAAATAGAAATATAAGTATAATTATATGCATTTTAACGATACGACATAAATTATTGAATAAATTGAATGATATATAATAATAATTCATTTTTTCAGGTGGAGAAAATAGTAAATCAACAATCCAATAAAAAATATAAGTTAATTGATGTAAACTATGAAGATATATTTGGGAACAATCCATTTTCAATCTTAATTACAGATTTATCTCAAGTAAAAAAAACTTTAAATGAATTAAAGTATCATACTGATGGTTTAGAAGAATATTTCTCATTATTTCCTGAAAAAATGTCTGAGACCTTAGACAAGATCATAATTCTTCAAATCAATCAAGCTGCAATTCATCTATTTGATTTTCCATCAGAATATAAATCAAAACCAAATATTATAAAAGAGCTGGATTTGGAAATTCGTATTCAATTCCTTCCATTGATTATTGATATTGCATATAATAAGTTATTTGGTGAATTTGAATTTTTTTTGAATGCCTCAAAAAAAACTGCTAAGAATTTATTATTAAAGTGGAATATCATAGAAAATCAAGAAAGAACCTATGAAAGAGTTATACTTTCCTTTATTAACATTACAGAATCAAAAAAAATAATGAAAGCGTTAGAATCTACAGAAGAAAAATTTGAAAATTTTGTAGAATCGTTCAATGGTGAAATATATCGCTGTTCTCAAGATAATATTATCGAATACGCAAATATTCGAGCTAAACAAAATCATAAAGAGGATCCAATTGGAAAAAAGTGCTTTGATACGATATTTGGAGAAAAAGAAGTATGTTCTTGGTGCAATGACGAGATAATGTTTAGAGAAGGTAATACTATAAAACGAGAGATATTTAATCCAAAAAACAGTAAATGGTATCAAATTTTTATCAATCCGACATATAATTTAGAAGGCAAATTCACAAAAAGTATTACGATGCTTGATATTACCACAGAGAAAAAAGCTCAATCATTATTATCCCAACAAACTCAAAGGTTAGAAATCTTAAATAAAATATACACAGTTCAGCATGATAGTAAAGATATTTCTCAATTTTTTCATAATATTTTAGATGCAGCCAAATCTACTGGAAATTATTCTGCAGGAGCAATTATTATCTATAATGTTAATAACATTGGAAAAATTAAAGCAGAATCTAATATGCCTACTCCCTTTATCGAACATTTTGGTGCAGATAATTTTTTATCTTTAAGAAAATTCCCCACTTTTACAAATCAAGTTGAACATTTTTTAGAAACCAAAGTGATTTTAGATTATAATATCGGATCTATTGCCACTATTCCTATTTTATCTCAAAAGTCTGATCTAGGTTATTTAATTTTATTTAGGTCATCAAAAAAAGAATTTTCTATTGTAGAAATGGAATTTTTGGTAACTTTGGGTATAGAATTAGGAATAGTAAGTCAAAGCATCAAATCTGAACTAAAAGTAAAGAATTCCTTACTCGAAAAAGAATTATTACTAAAAGAAATTCATCATCGAGTAAAAAATAATCTTCAAATTATTATCAGTCTCTTTAATTTACAATCGCGTACAATTAAAGATAAGAAATTGCTCAATCTATTTCAAGATAGCAAAACTCGAATTAAATCTATGGCTCTTATCCATGAAATTTTATATACATCTGAAAATTATGCAAGAATTGACTATGAAGAATATATTAAAAACTTGACAAATAATTTAATTCGTACCTATAATATTAGTACTAAAAATCTAAACGTAGTTTTTGATGTAGAAAAAATTTCTATTGACTTAAACGATGCAATACCACTGGCTTTAATTTTAAATGAGATCATTTCTAATGCCTTAAAATATGCATTTCCCGAAGATTATCCATCAAAAAAATTATTTATTTCATTAAAACATAAAGAAAAAATAATAATCTTAATTGTGCAAGATAATGGGGTCGGATTACCAAAGGAATTGAATATTCAAGAATCAAAATCCCTAGGTTTGAGATTAGTTTCAATGCTAACAAAACAATTACATGGAAAATTGGATGTTGATAGAAAAAAAGGTACTCAATTCACAATAAAATTCAAAGAAGCATAGTAGGTTTTTTTTTACTCAATTTTATAATAAGGTGTGAAAGTCAAGGGAAATTCCCTTAACTAAAAATAGAAAAAAAAAGTGTGTGTGTGTGTGTTAATATAGATACAGACAATTTTCTTATTTAAAAGGTAAGACTTTACTAATTTTTCGATTTTTATACTTCATCAATCAATAAGATTATAAAAATGAGTAACAATCTAAATTAACTTCGATTTATTTAAACTTGATGAATCCCCTATCGAAATCGATTTTTTAATAAAATCTTCGATAGATACATAATCACCAATAATAGATTTTTCGGTAATTATATTTTTCAAATTAGAATAGTCCCCCACAACAGAATTAGTAATAATGCATTGTGTCAATTGAGTATTATCTCCAACAGAAACATTCGGTCCTACAATAGATTTTTTTATTACACAATTTTTTCCAATATACACAGGAGGAATTATCTTAGATTCAAAAATTTCATCAGTCTTTATCAAAGCGGAATCATGACCACCAATTGTATTTTCATTTGAACTTTGATGATTTAGTAAATATAAATTTCCTGCTAAAAAATCTTTAATTCTTCCAAAATCTAATATTGGAGATTTCATAATATTTGCACCTATTTTATAACCTTCATCGATCAACATTTGAATAACCTGAGTAAAATCGAAAGGTTTATTCAATTCTGAATCAAATCCTTTAGCTTTTTTAAGTGCATTAAGATAATCAAAAATTATCGGACAAATTCGCTTACTAAAAACATAACCCCATGTAATTGCTAAATTTGATACATATTCATTTGGTTTTTCAATTGCTTTTTTGATTAAATGATCTTTGCTTTGTGTATCAACAACGCATACACCATAATATTGCGGTTCTTCTACTTCTCTAACATTAACAACACCATCAAAATCCTTTTTTTCCAATTTTTTCAGCATTGGTGTGAAATTTTCTGTAGGATAATGATCACTAAAAAAAATGAAACAATCATCATTTCGTCCATGTTTTTCAGCTAAACTGATTGCTGCACCAATTCCAGCAAAATATGGAACATCATTTGTATATCCAATAGGCTCTTGCTCTTCAAAAATTAGTGAAAAATAGTTGTTGTAATGTTCTAGAATATAATCTTTAATAATTCTTTTTTTGTATCCAATAATAAAGCAAATCTTAGTTCCTTTTGGAAAGTTTCTTCTTAATAATGCAAAAATATGATCAATAATTCGCTTTCCTGCAATTTTAATCATAGCTTTTGGTTTTGAGATAATCAAGGGTTGTAAAAATGAACCTACTGATGCAATGGGGCATATAATTAGCATTATATTAAGAAATCAGTTATAATATTAATAAGTTATGGGGACTTCAATTTCTTGGCTTTTATCAAAATGAATATTTTAAAAAAATTAAATTGATTTTTGAAATCCCATAAATTTTGGAAAATTAGGACTAGTTACTGCTTGAGGATATCTGTAATTTCGGACATTTCTTTTTAGAAATTCATCAGAGTCATTTGAACCATAAAAATCTGCAATATCTTGCCAATTTTTCTCCAAATCTTCCAATTTCACTTTAAAAGTCCTAAATGGAACAACATCCCCAACAAAATTCGTAAAATAAGGAGTATAATTTTGATAAAAATCAAATAATATATGTTTAAGAAGAATATGCTCAATTTCTATAGATTCTTGTTTTTTTGAAATGCCTACACATAAAATAGGGTGAGCAGTACTTCCATATCTTTCATAAATAATCCTCAAACCTTGAAAATTTATTTCTTCTAATTGTTCAAAACTATCAGAGTATGCAAGATGATTGATGAACATTTCGAGTGCTTTAAACATTCCTGTAATGATATTAACATCAAATCCATTTTTTGAATAACTATAACTAATTAAATCACATCCACTAGTTCCATCGATCATATAAATGGCATGAAATGGGATTGGTTTCGTTTTTCGCATCAGAATTCTTCCTAAACAAATATGTCATTAGAAATGATTTTAAACACATTATCATATGGAGAATATCTGTGTAATATCTACATAATACGTTATTTTTGAAAAAAAAAAGGTAGGACTAAAGTTTTTTGATCATTTCTCACTTATGTGTTATAAGC
>CAYPTZ010000307.1:0-5054 GCA_964413395.1 uncultured archaeon
GTTTAAGAGAGTGCACAAAAAATTATAAAGAACGTATAACTTAGAAAGTCAAGAAATTATTAAAAAAGAAAAATTTTTTTAAAACTTTCACAAAAACTTACTATTATATTTGTAAACTTATACAATAATGATGATTATAAAATTAAAGGGATTTCATAAAAACTGATAAAAATGGTGACAAACTCACAGATCTATAATTCGAATTTGGAAATTGGAATAGCATTAAGTCATTATCATCAAAAATTGGGACCTCAATTCGTTGGAATAAGTTTTAATTTCTCAAATTTTGACTCGGTAATTCAATATAATGTTTTACAAGATTCAATAACTTCCCGATCAAATGATTTAGCCCTTTTTATCAAAAACAAGAATAATATGAAATATACTGTAGAGATAAGTAAAATTAAAATATCCGATCCATCTGCTCGTGGCGGAGTACAACGTTACGCAGTAGTTATCCTTGTTCCTAATAAATTAAAGGATTTTATTATTGATATAAAAGAAATATCTGATGATTTTGTGAAGAAATTAAACTATGGTGCCAATGTTCAGCAATCTTTGAAAGCTTGGTATATTATTTTGAATGAACAATTTGAGGACATTGATCTTAAGGGTGACAAATTAACAATTATTCGGAAAATGAAGATAAAACCTTATCATTTGAATCTATTATAAGATGTAGGTGAATAATTCAATATAGTTCTACTCTAATCTAGATATATTATAGATCAAGGCATTCCTAAAAAAGAGACTAGTAATAAGCTTTTCAATTGTTTTAGGATTTCTATATAATAATCTCTAAAAAGATCAATAAATATCGATAAAATAAAATAAATATAGGAACCAAATGTATTCTGATAAATTATAAAAAAAAACATTTTTTAAAGGAAAAGGTATTAAATTTACTTTACATAACTTTTATAATTATAGAATATCTAAGAATTGTTGTATGTATAACACCGAATAAATATAAATAAAGGTTATTTTATCTTATTAGTCATATGGCTTCTGAAAAGGAAGAACATTTATGCAATTCTTGTTTTTATCGTTCAGAATGTTTAAGAAAATTAGATATTTCTAAAATCACCAAAATGCATCATTGTAATTATTATTTAAAACAAGATGAGAATAATAAAGATACTATAAAAGAACACCAACAACTTAAAATTATTAATAATTCTCATGAAACTGAGAATATAAAAATTTCTTGCAGAAATTGCAATGAAGTTATGGATAAAATCGAATTAAATAATAAAGTTTTTTATCGATGTAAAAATAAAATTAGTAAAAAATGTGATATTAATGCAGATCCAATATACATTAGTGAAGCTTATCTTCAAGATACCGTAATTGTATCTGAATATGATGATATTCAATTTATTTATGCCTATCATTGGGATGATAACATTGTTTGGATAGATAAAATAAAAAATAATTCTATTGAAATAAAATTACACTAAGTGAACTACTTTTAAATCAATGTTTTGGTTAAACTTCCACATAATTTCCTTTGAATTTATTTCTATAGATTGAATAATTCTCATAAAATTTTTTGATATCTTCATAAGTATTCACTTTTAATACAAGATAAGACATTTCTCCATGAAAATTTGATATCTTTAAAATAATTAACACTTTTAATTTATCTTGTAAAGTGATTACAAATAATTCCCCACGTTCATGAAATTTTGCTTCATAATCTTGGACTATATTCAAAATATAAGATTTAACTAAATTTAGTTCTTGAATCCTGATACTTTTAACATAATCAAAAGAAAATACAAATTGATAATTATTATCTATGAGATAAAGGGGATTAAACGAGACATTTTGCATAATTTTATCAAGAATATTACTGAAAAATTGAAGAAAGGGAGAGAATTTATGAACAATCAATTGGGTTCCTAACATAATATCTTGATTTCCTTGATTAACTACACTTGTAAAAAATAAAGGAATTTCTTTTGAATTTACAAATTGTCTTAAAGATTTCTCATCAAATTCTGGAAATTTTGAGATTAGATCATATTTATGACAGAAAATTACAATATTTTGAGATTTTTTTTTTGTTTTAGTAAAATAGTTTATCAATCTCGTAATATCACCTTTTAATTTTTCAGGTGAAGATATCCAATCTTCTATTGAAAAGAAGTAAAAGATGAGATCAGAAAAATCCAATATTTTTTCATCAGATTCAAACCATCTATCTAATTCTTGACCAGAAGTATCAAAAATTGCTAATTTCAAGTCGATTAAATCAAGAAAAGATGTTTCATATGCTACAGTAGGAGAAAGTGAAGTCATTAATAATTTTTCATCCTTAATCTTTTCAAAAATAAATTTTTTTGTTGTGGTTTTTCCTGAATTAGGATAACCCATAAATACAATTTTGCGTGATTTAGATTCGCTAAAACTATGTGTGAAATCAAAAAATTTTTTCTTCCTTTTATCGAGAGATGATTCAAGGATTTCTTTCCCCTTAATATTTAATTCCACTTTTAAATTATTTTTTAATATATTGTCATTATCTTCAATTATGGCAAGAATAAAATTATAATTGACTTTTTTCGAGGTTCTTTGTATCCCATAGATTACTATTATTCTATTTTCATCCTTAATTTCTATTATCGGTGATTTCATCAATAATTGGATTGTTGCTAAATATTTTGTTATCTCCTGACTCTCAATAATTTCACCTTCTGGATAACTTGCTTCTATAATAGAACCACGTATGTTATCCCATCCAATAAGAAATATTTTTTTCAACATTTTGATGGACAACCTAATTTATTTATTAAAATAGATATCACAGACTTAAATGTTTTTGTCTTAAGGAAAATTCTCTAATATTCAAATACAGAATAGTTTTAAATTTTCAGTATTTGAAAAACCAAATCAAAAAATCATGATTTATGATTTCTATTGAATATTTTATTAGCTTTACTTCCTGAAGATAGCGTAAATTTTGAGTTATTAGTTTTAGAATTATACTTTTTTATATATATAACTACATTTTTAGGATTTGATTATATAATTTGTTAATAATGTCTGAAGTAAAAAAAAAAATAATTGATAATTTTTGTACGAGATTTTTAAAAGAAATGAAAGAAAAACCCAACTTATTTTCTGATATTCTTAATATGAGTCCGAATATTTTAAAAGATTGTTCTAATAATGATTCTACTATCTTGGCGGAATATAAATACAAGAAAATTCGAGATTTAGGGAAAATAAAATATCAAGATATCAGCAATATTGCCAAAACAACAAATTTAAATGAAAATAAATTAAGGAATTGGGTTTTAGCCGCGCAACTAGTTTCAAGAGCATGGAAAAAACGATCTTTATATTTGAAGAAAAATGAAATGAAAATTGGAGTAATGGGATTAGATAATGCTGGAAAAACATCAATGCTAGAAATTTTAAGTGGAAAAACTCAGATTGGTGAAATTATAGATAAAGAACCGACGATTGGGGTAGAAATAAGAAAAATTCAAAGCGGGAATATGAATATGGCAATTTGGGATTTTGGAGGGCAAATAGGTCATAGACATGACTATTTCAGTAATCCTGAGGAATATTTCTTACAAATAGATTTGATAATTTTTTTATTTGATGTTCAAGATGATGATAGGTTTCAAGAAGGGTTAGAATATTTTCGGCAAATTATTGAAATGGTCGATTTTCTGAAGGAGAGTCCATATTTTCTCATTTTTATTAATAAATGTGATCCAGATCTCATCAGTGATCCAGATTTTCTAATAAATTTAGAATATTTACGTGTTGAAATTTTATCAATTTTTAAAAAATATAAACTAAGTTTTGAACTATCAGAATCAAGTATTTATAATATTTATTCAGTAGAACCAGAATTTGCAAAAACTTTTAAAAATTTCTTTCAAAATAAAAACAAAAGTAAATCTACCGAAGATATGCTAAGTAATATTGCAGAATCCCTTCTTTCAAATAATATTGCTATGATGAAAGAATTAAGAAGCATTAAAGAAATACTACTATCTTCTTCATTTGATAAAAAAAATTTAAATTTAGGTGAAATGAATCAAATTGCTTTATCAAATAAAGAATTTAAAAAATCTTTAAGAGAAATTAATAAACCTCCTCCTCCTCCATCGATGATTTTAGATAAAAGTGAAAACGATAAGAATTTTTCAGGGGGAACTAGGACAGAGTTAATGAGCGAATTGAAAAAATTGTTTACATTAAGGAGAATAGTAGATGATGATTAAAAAGATAGATTTTAGAAAAAATTTAAAATAAATCATTGGGTAATTATTGATTTTGCAATATCTTGGAATAATTCTTCTATTCCAGTTCCATCAAGTGCAGATGTTGCATAATAATTTGATATATTAAATTCTTCTTGGAATTTTGAAATTTCATTTTCTACTAGATTGGAAGGATCATTTTTAAATAAATCTTTTTTTGTTCCAATTAAATAAACAATTTTATTTGGATTTTTCCATTCTTTTGTCTCTTTCAAAATATCGATCCAGTCATGTAATCGATGAAGAGTAATTACCCTATTTAAATTAAAGGCTAACAATATTGCTTCAGTACCTTTAATATAATCTTTTAATATGAATCGAAAACGTTCTTGCCCTGCAAAGTCCCATAATAACATAGTTATTCTGTTTTCGATCCCATCACTCTGAAAATTTAATTTTTTAATGAAAAAATCGCTACCAATAGTCATTTTTGTAGAATCAAAAAAAACATTATTCATATATCGATAAAGTAATGTTGTTTTTCCCACTCCCCCTTGACCAATAATAATAATCTTTTTTTTTATATATCTAATTTCAACATTATCTTCTTTAACTTTATAGTCAACCATTTCTAATTCATTAACATAAAGGTCAATTCTTTTATTATATATGTATAATGAGAAAAAATTTAAAAAAAAAAATGTAATGATTCCAATTTACTATATATATTTGTTCCTTTTTCAAAATTAGATAACTTTATTCTAATTTTTTTTTTTTTTTTTTTTTTAATATTTTGTTATCAATATTTAATTAGAGTGTTTTTTATTT
>CAYPTZ010000308.1:0-5049 GCA_964413395.1 uncultured archaeon
GTTTTCAATAAAATCATTAAAGGGAAAATATGTTCCTATTAATGAATATGTTGCTAATCTTAAGTTGAAGCATGAAACTGTAAAGCATATTCTAATGACATTAATTAGTGATGATATATTATCAGGAAAGTTAGATCTTTCATATGATATTTATTTTGAAGGAAGTGAAAAAATTGATTCAGAAACAATAGCTTCTCTAGATATAATACGAAAAACAAGTGTTAAGACTTATTTAAGGATTCAACGTTTATCAAATATCTTTAATGTGTTAGGAGGTCCAATGACTGTGGTTGCTTCATTAACTACGATTATTTTAGCTTTGTATCGAGTGTCAAATAATCTTGCTGTGATTTTGTCACCAATTATATTTGTTGCATTTATTATTATTATACTATGGTTAAAACGTGGAAAATCAAAAATTAAAGAATCTTCTGAATATTTGGCTTTAAAATCATAATGTAAAAAAAAGAGAGATTAAAAATCTCTGAGCTTAGTTGCTTTAGGTAAATCCATTTTTTTCAAAGAAAATAACACTGGTGTTTGAGCAATTTGGGCAAAAATCCACGCTAAAACGCTGACAATTGCTAGAGATTTCCAAGGAATAAATGTCTTAATTACAAATCCCTTAAATACTTGTAGGATTTCAGGCAATAAGTAATACTCTAAAGTAACCCATCCTAACAGATATCCTGTAAATATTCCAATTAATCCCATAATTTGAGCTTCTTTCAAAGAAATTTTAAAGATTGTCCAATCTGGGGCGCCTAACGTTGCCATTGTTCCAATTTCTCTCTGTCTTTCACCAATAGTTATTAATGAAGTTAATAATATAACTCCTAACCCTAATAAAAAGCATAATAATTGGATAAGATCAAGAATTTCAAGAATTTGTGCAAAGGCATCATTAAATCCGCTGATAGAATCATTTTTCGATTCAATAAATTGAACATAAGGATAATCTAATATTTTATTTTTAATTTCTTGAATATTTGTTGAATCAACTTGAAGATAAAGAATATTCACTTTTCCTTCTAAGTTGCTAAGATTTTGACTCAATTCCCATGGTAAAATTATTTGATATTTTAACACTCTTTTATGGAAATTTCCAATGCTAATCGAATCATTTACAATATCATATCCAAGTCCATTAATTTTAAAGTGTTCTATGGTTATATTTTCTTCAAGTGAATGCCCTAATTCTTGAGCAAACTCTTCTGAAATAATCGTTTGATTGATAGGCATCCTTCCTTCCATTATTAGATCAAGTTTATTAAAGTCATTGATGGAAAATATCTGAACAGTTATCGAATTATTATATTTATCATATAAATTTGCAAAAGAATTAACTCCGAGATATTAATCTGTGACTTCTTCAATACTTGTAATATTTTTTGTTAATTCTTCTGGAATTGGACCTGAAAATGAGACTTTTAAATCCCAATCTCCCATTTGGTCAACTTGCATTTCATTGACATTTTCAATAGAAGTAAAAATGCCCATAATTGAGAATATCAATGCAATACTTAATCCAAATCCAAATATTGTAGCTAAAGATCTTTGCTTGGTTCTGAGGATATTTCTTGATGCAATTTTATCAATAACATTGCCTATTTTACTTCTTTTATTATTATGGGGTTTTTTTTTCTGTTTCTTATTTCCAAATCTATTCTTTTCAGTATTTAAGGATGGATCTTGCCGCATTGCCTTAATTGGTAGCATTTTTGATGCTTTATATGCTGGATAGAATGATGCAATTGATGCAAATGCTACTCCAATAATACTGGCTTCTAATCCTAATTCCCATAGAATTTCTCGATTCCATTCAGTAGTATTGAACATATTTTCTCCTGTTTGACTAAATAAATTTCCTAATTGAATTCCTAGTAAAATAGCAATCGGAATACTTAATATTCCAATAATTAAACCGAAAGACAAATAATGCGAAAGAATTGATCTTGCTGAATTTCCTAAAGATAATTCTATTCCTATTTCGCGTTTTTGTTGTTTTATTAATCTATTAATGGACATCATTAATGCAAATATAGAAACAATATATACAATAAATGCTAGTATCATAAACATATTTTTATCTTGTTCAATATCATCAAAGATAATTTTATATTTTAAATCATCTACTCTTTGAGTAAATTCTGTTAGGTATCCTTCATTCTGAAATAAATCAACTAATATTTTACTAATTTCTGTAATCTGAATATCTGATGACACTTTTAGAGAAATACTTTTAGAATTCATTCCTAATTATGATACAGTTGGTATAGTTTTAGAAGATGTGATTAAAAAATTCAAAGATTTTGGAATCAAATTACTAAATAAAAAAAATATTAAAAAAATTGGTGTTATTGAATTTCAAAAGATAAAAATATAGTTAGACTTTTCGTCATTTTTTTTTCTTTTAGCTCATGTTTTTTTCATTTTATATCATTTTTTTTAACTTATTTGATTTATTCCCCAACAATTAAATTCACAAACTCTAACATTATGATAGGGGGTTTTTTTTTGATGAAAGGTTTTGTTATAAAAGAAAGTCTTAAAGATGAATCACTTCTAAATGAAATCAAAATTAAGAAGACAGAGACTTGGAAAGTAGAAGATGTTGCAAAAAATGTGCCAAAAGTATGGACTGCTTTAACTTTTGAAGCTTTAGATAAAAATTCCTCAAAATTGGCAGAACATATTAGTAACACAATTCATCCCAGTTTTTATGTGAATTTTAATACTGAAGAAGAACAATTTATCATATTTGCAAATAAAATTTTTCGATATCCACGGGGTGATATGGAGATGAGAGCTCAAGCCCAAGATTATGGTTCTCAAATAGGAATTCCGAAAATGCAATTGGAATGGAATCCTTGAAGAAATTTTTTTATTACCTTAATTTTTTACATATTTAAACCGAAATCCATTGTTCATAGTAATAGAGAATTTTATCAAGTTTTTGCTTTTCAACAAGATAATCATTATTTCTTCCTTTTTTCCTGACAGATATTAATCCTGTTACTTCAAGTAATTTTAAATGATGAGAAACAGAAGCTTGAGATTTGTTAATTAAAGCTTCTAATTCAGGAATATTGCTAGGGTGAGTGATAAGCAAATTAAGAATTGCTAATCTGTCTGTATTACTTAAAGCTTCAAAATTCCGAATATCATCTTCGATATTAAAAGAATTAAAAATAGAATCCATTTTTTTCGTTAATGAAAAATGGATAAATTTTCCCGTAATTTTTCCTTCAATAATATCATTTTTCTCTAATATTGAAAGATGGTGATTAATTGTAGTACGCGCTTTATCAAGAAGAATCTCTAAATCCTTAATTTTACATGGATTTTTATGTAAAGTTTGAATAATTTTAAACCGATCATGATTGCCTAGTGCACTAAACCATTTAGGTAATTGTTCATTAATAATAAGCTTTGAATAATCAATATTATATGTTTGTTTAATTGAAATTGGATTTTTACCTTCTTTTTGAACAGATTCTACATTTAACAAGTGTTTAATTTGATTGACTTGTGTTTCACTAGTAAATAATTTTTTATTTGATTCTTCTAGTTTTGTTTGAATTTCTTGCTTTGTTTTTAATTGAGCTTGATGATTAAATAAAGCTAATTCTATTGTTTTTTTTAAATGTTGAGGATTATCCATAGTTTTAACTATATAACTGGAAGGACCAGTCTTTAATGCTTTAGAAAAAGTCTTTTCATCGCTATAAGCTGTTCGATATATAATGGGAATATCGTAAGATTTACGGATTTGTTCAGCTGCTTCAATTCCAGTCATTTTTCCTTTTAACATAATATCCATTATTATAAGATTTGGTTTTTCAGCTAATGCCATTTTAATAGCTTCTTCACCCGTAATCGCGATCCCAACTGGGCTATAATTCAAATCAGAAAGCTGTTCTTGAAGATCGAGGGCTGCTATCGATTCATCTTCTACAATGAGAATTTTTATTTTCTGTTCTTTATTATTTTTTGATGAATTTTTTTTATGTTCCAATGAATTATCCCCATTTTTGAGTATGCTAATATTAATGTATTTTATTTTTAATATTTATTTTAGATGCTTTTACTTAAAAAAATTGATGTAAAATCAAAATATTATGAAGTAAATGATAAAATTTAAAGAAGAGTTAAAAATTAATCTAATCTGATAATTATTTCACTAAAAATAATACTAAAATTGATTTATTGAATGGAATAATCAAAATTATCTTTATATAATTCTTGAGCGTGAAATATTTAGATTTGTAGATAATAATTCCATTTTTTCACTATTTACTAATAATAATTTACCTATTGCATTTGAAATTTCAACAGAATCAATAATAGGTTTTGTCAAAAATGAAAAACAACATTTTTCGTTAATACGAGCAGAAAGATTTGAATTTCCATATCCTGTCAAAAATAGGATTGGTATTGGTTTTAATCTGTTTATTTTTAATGCAGTTTCAACACCGTCTAAATTTCCTGCTAGTGAAATATCCATTATAATTGCATCAGGGATATGTTTTAGTGATTCCATTATGGCTTTTTCTCCAGTTGATACAATTGAACACACTGAATATTTTTCTGATTCAAGCATCAGTTTGAATTCAAATGCGGTTACAAAATCGTCTTCGACAATAAGAATATTGCCTTTATTTCCTGATTTTTTGTTGTGGCCCCGCATTTTATTCAACTTTATAATTATTTATAAAAATAATGATTTTATACAAAAGAAAATTGTATAATATTCTTTTTTATTGATTAAAAAATTTGAATGGAATTTTTCGAGATAATTTCTCTTTCTCCTTATGAATATGGAGTTGTGAGAGGTTCAATCTTAATAGTTTTCATTTCTTTCATTGGTTTTGGTTCATCAATAAAATGCAAGGCTTTTAAAATTGTATAATATTCGTAAACAATTTGACCAGATGGGATATATTTATCGAATTTGATTTCAATATTTGGCATTGTTTTTTTCTCCTATTTGTATAATAAAAACAAATTAATTAGTTATTAATTTATTTTTTTCGTTATCTATTATAT
>CAYPTZ010000309.1:0-5046 GCA_964413395.1 uncultured archaeon
GTTAAATATTTGCTTAAAATTGATTTTAGCAAAATAAAAAAAAAGTCTTAAAGTGTAGAAACAATAAAAAAAGAAAATAAAATAGCTATTCTAATCTGGAGGATTTTCTAGTCTCGTCGGACATTTTGGACACCAAATCTCGTCTACCCCGACTTCATTTTTACATTGAGAGCAAGTAAAAATGATTGTTCCATCGCTTAATGTAATTTTTATTTTCTGTGATTGATTAATTCTCAATTCTTGCTGTTGTGATGTTAATTCCTCTCTTTCCTTGCTTAATGCTAGCTTAATTCCGCCGGCTCCCTGTTTGAATAATATGTTAGTTATCCATTTCACCACTCCAATAATTAATATCATAAATAATAATACAGGTAAAGAAAAAGGAATGTTGGAATATATCAACATTATGCTCATTAACATCACCACAACAAAAAGAGTAAATCCACTTTTAATTTTGAAGTCAGTTTTTACGTATTTTACATTGCATTCAGGACAGAGTTTTTTTTTTCCACCAAACATCATATCATTATTACCAATGTTGACACATTCATAGCATAAATAAGCTCCACATTTGCTACATTTTTCCTTCATAGATCTTTCACGATGATAATCACATTTGTTTATTTTCATTTTTTTTTTCCTCTTCTGGATTTTATGTACTTCAATATTGGGAGATTAACTTATGAAAAATTAATCTTTCATTTTATTCAAAGAGGAACAAAATGATAATTCTTTTCCACTGAGATAATCAGATCCCTGCAGGCACCATATGGATTTTTATGTAATATTGAAAAATAGGAAAAAAGTAAGCCCTTGGGATTTCCAATTTCCATGTCAAATAAATATAAGCCTTTCAATCCTTTTTAAACGAGAAAAGAGATAAAATAGATACAAGCCCATACCATCATAGTACACTTGAACATCGGTGAGTATTTTCCCAGTGGCTTCACTTGTAATTTGTCATATTTCGCCATCAATCGGGTTTTGTTGCCATAAGGAATCATACAAACGAATCCAATAACCACGACCATAAAATATAGGGGATATCCAAAAATTCCAATATTAAGGGTATAGTGGCCCCAATTTTCTGGTGTTAGATCATACGTATAACTATATTCCCCATTTTCTATATGAATTGTTCCATTATATCGCTCTAGGGCGGAATCATCCCAAAAACTGATAGCATAATCTCCGTCTGGAAGCGCATCAGAATTATTTACATTCTGACATGAAATATGAAACCACAATTCTCGATGATATACTTTTGGGTGGTAAATTCTCCCTGATGGCCTTGCTCCTCATCCCCCATATATATTCATTTGAACATTATCCATTAACGTTTGATTTATCAGATTGTGCGTGAATGTGAAATCAAACGATTCCTTTGTATGCGATGATCTTCTATAAAAGGCTGTTGGCCCCTTTACCCAAAAATCCGCCGAAAGTATAAAATTTTCTTCGATATAATTATACTCGGGATATGAAGAATTAGATTTATGCTCAATGGCTATTATTCTTGTTTCTACCTTTTCTTCATTCGGAATTCTTGATCCCAGTGGCTCCATCGGTCCCAACGCAAAATAACCTTGTAAAAGTAAGATCACACACATAATTTTTGGGATTACATTCAATATCTTTCGTATTTGGAAATCCTTAAGATATTTTTCATTCCCTTTTGCCTCTTCCATATCTCTCTTACAAGAATCTAGCTATTTAAGATTAATAGAAAATTCCTCCGCATTAGGGAAAGGAGATTTCATCTTTCCTTCAGAGGTCTGTTATAGGACTTAAACGCCCCTTTCCATACTTGAATTTAATAATCTCCTCTCTTTATGCCTGACTTTCACATTCGTCGCAAAACCCATCACTAATATCATATTTATCATTCATTAAAAAATCCAGATGTTCTAATTTATCATGAATATTTCTACTTTGAGATCGTCCATGAATTATTACCATATATATTCTATTTTAGTTGAATATTCTAGAATTTTTGAAAAATATTCAGATAATAATATGTCATTTGTGAAAAAATTGTATAATTAATGCTTTTTGGACAAAAATTATTTAACCACTCCAAATTTATTTGGTTCATTAAATTATGTAATTAATAAATTATGTAATTAATAAATAATCGAAATAAAATAATTTGAGATGAATTCAAATGACAAAGAAACAAGATGAATCATGGGGAAAATTTTGGTTAGGGGTAGTAATTTTAGGTATAATTTATACAGTTTTGCAAGAAGTATTTGGAGATAGTGATGTTGTGGATTGGATTTCTATAATCATTTTTGTAGGAATAGTAGTTATATATTCATTAAAATCTAAAGAGAAACAAAAAAAAAGAAACCAAGAAAATAATCAAAAACTGGTTAATCATTTACAAATGCTTCTTTCAAACACGTCAAAAATACGGATAGGTGATGTGGCCCGACTATTAGCTTTAACCAAAGAACAATTCATGCCGGTTTTTCATGAATTTCAAAAAACTTCCCCTAATTTTTATATAAATGGAGATTATTTGGTTAAAATGACCCCTAATCCTACTCCTCGCACCCAACACACACCCCCACCAAAAAATATACCTTTTGAAAGCTTACAAGAACAAATTTGTACTAATTGCGGATTTTCAAATCAAGCAGAAGTAAATTTTTGTAGTGAGTGTGGACGAGCTCTGCCATAGATTATATACTTCAAAACTTAAAGGAGGTAATAATAAATGATCATAAAAATGATTAAAAAAAAAAACTTACATTAGTTCTAAAACTACAATCGTTATCCATAATCTATTTTGTATTTACATCTTCTTTTTATCTAACTCATATCCTGAATCTTTCCAGGCTTTTCCCATCACGGGATTTCTTCTTAAATATTCATCTATGACATCTTTTGAGACCCGATTAAGCGGACAACTAAAATTTGGACATTTTTTACATGAGGTCAATTGCATTATAACAATCCACAGAATTATTAAAACACTCGAAAATGCCAGAGCTACATATGATTTCGCCCATAATAAAAATATTGCTGGAATTATATAAAATAATCCAAATCCAATTAAAAATTGAAGTTGTTCCGATTTATTCATGGGGGCAGGATTATATGGCCACAATTTATAAATCCCCGCATTTGCATAGCAGTGAAGTCGTCTTTCCTCTTGAAATGCATAATAGGGGCAATGGCTACACAGAATTTTATTTTCCCACATCTCAAAGAAAAAAACGAGATATAGGACATAACAAATAAAAAACAAGATAAAACCATACAAAGGGATACGAGTCTGGGAATAACCCTCAATAATTCCAATTAATATCGAAATCCAGAACAAGATACCCCCAAACAGGAATATAATTGTATCAATCAAACGAAAATGGCACATTAATTGCCCTTGATTTGTACAACTTGTACATTTTTCCCCATTATGGTAACAGATTTTTTTTTTTCCTTTTTTATCATTTCTTATCCACCACCCGAGATCACTTAAATCTCAGGTTTTTTGAATCTGATTCACTTGTTCTAAGAATTTATTTTATGTAGAAATACAATATCCTGCAGGTTATATAGATTTGTTAATAAATTTTTGTATAATTCAGTTTATTTTGTATAATACAATTTATTTCATATTTCAAAGAATTCTAAGGTGAATATTTGGAAATTACTAGTAACAATTATTGAATTTTTCCACGCAGAAGAATTTAAAAATAGGAAAATTCGGCAAAAAATAGAGATAGAAAGGAAAATTATCATAGCTTATTCCCACCTTAGAGAATTAAAAAAAAAAGAGATTAACACTATCTAGACAAACCTAACCTTGAAATAGGAAAATGATGTGATTTAATACTATGCTACTTAAAGAAAATATAAATCAAGAAATTTCCATTGTTGGCAAGATATCAGAAATTATGTGGCAACATATGATGGCCTACGAGCCAGATTATCCCGAAATTCTTTATTTTGACCCGAAAGATGGCGGGGTGCAAATTGTGCTCTATTCTAAAACCCTCATTACAAATAAATCTGAGAAATACTTGAAAGTCTTTGGAAAAGTCAAAGAAATCAAAAGTTCGCGTCAAAAAGGGCAAAAAATTGAGGATGGCGATTATCGTGAATATCATCTCATTGTCACCAGATATGAATATGTCGATTAATCAATAAAATGCGATGTATTTGATTTATATGCGTTCTACAATTAGCTACATTTGAATTTTTCACCAAATCTATTTATTATTTCAAGTAAATTGCCGTTTAAATATCGATACACTTTCTTTTTCACATCTTCTGGGACTCCCCCATAATAGGCTTGCGCTATTCCTCCTGCAATACATGCAAGTGTATCACTATCTCCTCCCAGCGAAATTCCTAATCGAATAGCATGCATATAATTTTGTGAGTTCATGAATGCACAAATTGCTTGGGGCACGGATCCCTCACATGATGAATCAAATGAATAGGTTGGGCGAATTTCCTCAATCGATTGACTTAGATCATATCCAAATTCCGATTCTATATACTTTTTTATTTCTCTTTTACTTTTACCAGAATGTGCCATAAAAACACATACCGCTGTTGCTTGGGCCCCTTTAATACCTTCTGGGTGATTGTGAGTCACTTCTGCACTTTTTTTTGCTTGGTCTAATACTTCTTCCAACGTCGAAAATGCAAAACCTATCGGGCTTACTCGCATTGCCGCACCATTTCCATTACCTTGGTAAGGTTGTTTCCCATCGGTGAGAAGCCATTTTCGAAAACGAGAACCATACCCTGCCTCTGGATATGCATTTGCATATTGATGAATTTTTGTTGCATAAGAATTATTGGACAATATGCAATCAGCAACCGCGACTGATAGGACCGTATCATCCGTAAACCGTGTTTCTGTATTAAATAAGTCAAAATCTAATCGTTTATTATTCCTTCGTTCAAAATGAGATCCGATTACGTCCCCAATCACTGCCCCAATCATTTCAATTTCCTTCGATATTCATTTTATATTATAAAATTCATGGATTTGTTAATAATTTCTTAAAAATTGTCTTTGTGTGG
>CAYPTZ010000310.1:0-5023 GCA_964413395.1 uncultured archaeon
GCACTCTCCGCAACCTTACAAGTCTATCCATATATTTAATATCTAAATTGTTTAAAATTGTTTTAATATCCTTGAGATGTTTTTATTCGGATTAATTCAGCCGCATTTTTTTGATTTTCTTCGAGGATTTTTTGGATATCTCGATAAATTTTTCTAACTACTTTTTCTTCTTCACAATGAATTGCCTGCTTATCTAAGAGTTCTGCCGCTTTAGTTATCTTTTTATATATATCTGAAACACCTGAATATAATATTAAACCAGAAAAGCATGGATCTTTTGGTTTTCGTTTCCATTGACTCAATGCTTCCAATATTTTTAAAATTTCAATTAAGAATTCACAATAATCTGGTTTGATTACACATTTACTCTTTAATTCCGTGTATTTCTTTATATCATATATTTTACGACGTGATACTCGTATTTGAGTTAATAATATTGAGTCAGTTTCTTTAGGAACCAATAGAACGAGGGAATAAAAATGATAATGTCATAAAAAATGGAGTATTTCAGGAAATACTTGATTTATTGCAATTCTTTGCGAAGAAGTGCATCTAAAATAAACCTTTTTATCTTCACACCTAGATAATCTTCAATACGATGTATAACTCGTCTTAAAAAGGAACTTATAGTAGATGCTTTTTGATTCTTTAGCCGTTCCGCAGCAAGTGTCAACCCTGTTTGATGATCATACACAACATAAGGGCTTTTATTTCCCTAAATTGGGGGTAATGCATCTATAGTATCGAGTGCGGATAGGTATATTTTAGATAAATCAACAACAATGCGTGGTTTTGATGTATCTCTAATTTTCATCTTCATAGTACACCATGGACATAAGGATCGCTTAACAAAATCCACTGTTCTGGAAAAACCAAATCGTTGATCTCGATTAGATCTCAAAGCCGAACTCATATATTATAATTAGAGTATGGGAGCATAAAGGTTTTGGATTTGGAGACGAACCCCGACATTATTCAAAACGGTGATGGTCAGAAATTAAGTTTTTTTTAATTTTTATTGAATTATCATAAAAAAATTATTCTTCATATCTTTTATATCCATGAACTTTAGTATTGCAATTTGGACATTTCTGAGCATACCAATTGTGAGCTTTATTGCATGCAGAACAACTCCAAAGATCTCTTTGATATTCTAACCATCGGTTAAATCCGTGCTCCTTCCGATAAGCCAAGCTATCAAATACTTCAGTATGATAAGGCCATCGGATATCTTCTTTGAATTCTGTTAAGATAGAGCAAGGATAAGTTGAGCATTCAATACAAGTATCAATATTCTTACTTCTGGCAGAAGTTTTTATTTGGCAAGTACGGCAAAATGGTGCCACTATTTGACTTTTACACCCATGGCAAGCAAGATTTTCAGGTTTATCATTTAATTTCACAGCTAATTCATCTAATTGGCCATTTTTTGTTGCCAGATATACTTCACAAGATCCACAAAATAATCCACAATAACTATCAGGATTGAATTTCACATCTTCCATAAATAACAGAAAATATTGTACGAATAAAAATTTTTTATAATATCCAAGAAATTTTATAAAATAATATATTATTTTGATTATGCCGAAGAATTTACTTCCAAGAGCAGCAGGAATCTTACTACATCCAACTTCATTTCAAACCCCGTATGGTATTGGTGATATTGGACCAATCTCATTTTCATTCATCAATTTCTTAAAATCAAGCGGGCAACAATTCTGGCAAATGTTGCCAATAGGTCCTACGGGATATGGAGATTCTCCTTACCAGTGTATCTCGGCATTTGCAGGAAATCCTTTGTTAATTAGTCCAGATAAATTAATTAAAATGAATTTAATTACTAAAGAAGAAATGTTCCTGATAATAGGAAAAAAAGATTCTAGTGAAGAAGAGATCATAAAATGGTCAACTAATACTCATGTTGATTTTAATAAGGTTAGAAAAATAAAAAATAAAATTTTTACAGTAGCATTCGACAACTTTCAAATAAAAATGACTGCAGAAATAAAGAAATATAAAATGGAATTCATTAAATTTTGTCAAAAGGAATCTTATTGGTTAGATAATTTTGTCTTGTTTTATTCACTAAAGGTTCATAATAATCTTCAGTCATGGATATCATGGCCAGAATCTTATTCATTAAAGAGAAATAATAATGAACTGCTTAACAAATGGCTAGTAGAGAATAAATCCGAAATTGAGAAATATAAATTTATTCAATGGATTTTTTTCAGACAATGGAATCAATTACGAAAATATGCAAAAAACAATGGGATAAAAATTATTGGAGATATGCCTATTTTTATTGCTCATGATTCCTCAGATGTTTGGACTAATCCCGAGCAATTTACAGTATTAGCGAATGGAAAATTGGAATACCAAGCAGGAGTCCCTCCAGATTATTTCAGTTCTACAGGTCAATTATGGGGAAATCCATTATATCGATGGGATTTAATGGAACAAAAAAATTTCAATTGGTTTGTTATACGTTTTAAAAAATTGACAGAATTATTTGATTGGATTCGGATTGACCATTTCCGAGGATTTGAAGCCTATTGGAGAATTAAAGGATCAGAAGTAAATGCAATTAATGGGAAATGGATAAAATCTCCAGGAAAAAAATTATTTTTAGAAGTAGAAAGAATCTTAGGCAAATTACCAATTATTGCTGAAGATTTAGGAATAATAACTCCTGAAGTAGAGAATTTGAGAGATTATTTTCATTTTCCAGGAATGAAAGTATTACAATTTGCTTTTGGAGGAGATAGTAAAAGCTCTCATTTGCCTCACAACGTTATCCCAAATTCAATAATATATACAGGAACACACGATAACAACACAATTTTGGGATGGTGGGAGTTACAGACAAAGGAGAAAGAAAAAAAATATTTCAAAGAATATTGTAATTCAGATGGATTAAATATTGCATTAGATATGATTAAAGTTGCATATAGATCTGTAGCCAATCTTGTTATTGTTCCTATTCAGGATATATTAGGACAAGATTCAAAATCTCGAATGAATACTCCAAATGTTGAAGAAGGAAATTGGCAGTATATTGTTGAAAACAAATTACTTTCAAAAGATAGGGAAACTTTGTTATTGAATCTTGTAAAATTATATGGGAGAGATAAAGAAAAAAAGAAATTGGACAAGAACAAATAATCATTTATGAATTTTTTTTTGTAAAAATTGATTTATATGATCAAAAATTTGAATAAGTGCATCAGATTTATCCATTGATTCGTAAATTACATTGAGATATCTATTTTTATTTACTATTTCATATGAATATTGGAAGTTTAGGTCAAATATCCAAGCCATTTGAAGGACTTTAAAATCATCTAAAGTCTCAATTTCATTAAAATTGACAATTTTATCATTCATTATGGAATTGAAAATCTTATCAGAAATCGAAGAAATATTTGGTAATCCCATTTCAATACTATTTCTGAAGATATCGCTAGGATTTAGGTAATGATCAGTAACAACTTTGTAAATATCAATTTTATCTGCATCTCTAATAAGTTTAGAAAAAAATATAGTTTTTTCTGATGATGTTTCTGGAATTGATACACGATTATGAAAAGATATTGCATCCAAGATCAATTTAGATTCATTTTTTTCTAGTTTCTCCAATAATTTATTTTGTTCTATTATCTTAATACCCAATAAAGCGTGATTTTCAGAAATTTTATCCCTATATGTCCCATAATGCTGATATTGATGAAATCTACCAACATCATGAAATAAAGCAATTATTTTTGCTAATGTAGAATCATTTTGATTTAATTTTAGCGTGGAACACAATTCATCGATAATATTTACTACTCTTTGAGTATGATCTATTTTAATTTTTATATTTTTCTTATAATTTTCATCATTTTTTAAAAAAGAATTTGAATATGAATTAAACCAATCAGATAAATTACAATATTCTTCATTTGATACCATTTTCTTATATTTTTTAAAATTAAAGAACATAAATGAATTTTTTTCATCTTAGATAAATTGGTTCAAAAAAGTGTGAATTTATTCTAATAAAGTAAATTCGGGTTAACTTTAAATTTGTTAACTAGATTAAGAAATTAGAGGAGATTTTGCTTGATTAATGAAGATTTGAAATCCCGGACAAAAATCAACCAAGAACCAGACTATCTTCATAGTAAGTATGAGCATTTGAATGGTGATTTTAAGGGCAATGAACCATCTATTGACATCGTGCAAGAAGAAAATCAGAAGTTTGGTTATAATTCCCAAAAAAAGCGAAATAATCTAAATAGCTTGGGAGAAAATAAATCAAATTTCATTCAGAAGATAGAATCTAATTCAAATTATAATTTTATCAATCTTGATGATTATTTACCCCATTATTCTGATATATTTAATCTATTTCAACACTATTTTCAAGGAAATTCATCTAATTTCAATATATTAAATTCAAATTCTGCTAAAATTCTCCTAAATATATTTTCAGGACATGAATTATTCCACTTTTTAGCGAAATATGCTTCGCTTTATAGTATTAAATTATATAAAATAAATATTTTATCTATCTTTACAGATAATATAGATGAAAATTTACTTAAATTAAAAAATGAGTTATTAGATTTATCAACTGCCAGAAAAAATTGCAAAATCATCATAATAATACCTTTGGAACACTATAATAAATTATTTAATTCTTTTCCTGCCGCATATTTAAAAATATTTGAAATTTTAAGAAGTATTTTTTTATATAAAGATCAGATATTGTTATTTCTACAAAAAAATGATTCTGATTCAAGATTACCCATAGAAAATACGTCTTTTTTTGATTTTTCATTAAATATTCGATTACCAAACACTGAAGATCAAAAAAAGTATATTTGTATATTCGCTCAGGAAATGAAATTAGAAGATCACCCTGAAATTATTAGAGAAAAATTAAAAGGTTTAAATAAAAACCATTTTGGTTATGGCCTTTTTGGAAATAAAAAATGAAAGTTTTATTTATTGGTTCTCATCCTGATGATATTGA
>CAYPTZ010000311.1:0-5014 GCA_964413395.1 uncultured archaeon
GATTGAACATCAACATCGAGATCAGGATCACCAAAATCATCATCATTTGAAGCCTTAGCAGTGAAAAAATTAGTGGGAGGTAATTGTTCACTATCTCCTACCACAACTAAACTTTTTCCACGAATAATTGCACCAATAGCATCCTCTGGAGTAACTTGGGAAGCTTCATCAAAAATAACCATATCAAAATATTGTTCATATTCTTCTAAAGGTAAATAATTAGCAATAGACAGAGGACTCATTAAGAAACAGGGTTTCAATAAAGAAATATACTCTTTAGCTTCAATAAAAGTATGTCTTAACGGTTTTACATTTCTTTTCTTTTTTAATTCTCTTTTTATATAGCCAGATTGAGCTAAAAGCAAATCAGAGATTTCTAGATCAGATTTTGGCCGTTGTGAAAAAAGTATTGATTGTAATCGTCCTTGGTTTAAAATTAGTGTTTCAGAATCGACTAATCGAAATTTTTCAATTTCCTTCTCGTGAAATTTTTTATTAAAATTGGCGATAGGTGGTAAGCTATCATGAATATCTTCATACCATGTGGAATAAAATACTTTTTCAAATAATTTTTCATAAAGAATTTTGTTTGTTATCTTTTCATTTGGATTTTCTGGATTTTTGACTATTTCATTGAATTTTTGATTTGTTAATTTTTCAAAGAAGTCTCCTAAACCGACATCATAAAGATGATGTTTTTTTACTTGAACTTCAAACCAATCATTCAAATAAGGTAAATTTTCATACCATTGTGTTGCGAAAATATGGTTTTTATCCCACAATTGTTGTTGGAATTCAGAAGGAATAACAGAAATTGATAATAAAGGATAAAAGAATTCGTCTAAGTCTCTGAAAGAATCCCATTCATTAATAACTTGGTTTAATTCTAATGATATTTTTTGAAGAAATTCTATTGAAGTTGTATAGGGTTTTCCATATTCATCTTGAAAAGATTTAATAACATTTAAGTGACCAACAACATTTGATTTTGGATCAGGATTTTGAAGACATGATAAAATACTATCTTTATCTTCTTGATAAGCTTCAGTTTTTCTTTGTTGACGTGAAGTATAATCTATTGTAAATCGGGCAACGAGAGTATCAACATCTAAAATTAAAGCTTTTTCATTATAAGTATTCAAAAATTTCATTATTCGCATTAAATCTCTTTCATTCTGAATAGATTTTAGCTTGGATTTAAGATTAAAAACAACAATTCTGTTATTGAAATCTTCAACTTTTTGAATATAGATATTTAGATTGGTTAATAAGAATTTTTTAAAATTTTTACCTTCTGGAATATCCTTTTCATAAGCCAAAGTTAATTGCTTCATGCTATCAAAATTAATTTGCTCAAAATCAATAACAGTCCCTAAATTGAAATATTCTGTAAGTTTATCATGTGTAGTATCAAGATCTAACCATATATCATACAAATTACGTAATACATCTGCCCAATATCTTGATAATTTGATAGTTCTTTGCCATTGACTCACTTGACCTAAATTATGAAGAAAGTCTGGTGCAAATTTTAGATGGAAGTTCCGAAGGGCTTCTTGTAAATCGATATTTGCTTTCTTAAATCCACTCAATAATTTTCTTAATACCATATGAAGTTCAGGAGATAAAATTAAGGGACTTACAATTTGTGAATATCTCCAAGGGTTATCGTTATAATTTTCTATAGTATTTCTAAATAATTCTAATTGATTAAGAATATCTTTAGCTTTAACAAATTGTTCTTCGGTATATAATTTAGGATCACTTATTTCTGCATCCAATAATGGGATATCGCCCAATTTTAGAACATGACCCATTATTTGATATAATGAATAATTCATAACACCAAATGGTCGATTTATAGTTTCAACATATTCATTCAGCTTTTCCCTAATTAAGCTGAGTTGTTGGAATTTTCCAAGACGAATTTTTGGAATTTCTAAATTAAACTCCATACTCTTTTCAATTTGTTTTAATAATTGTGCTTTATTTGTATTTTGAGAATGTAATTGTAGACAAAAGTCCCCAATTCCACATTTATCTAACCTTTTCTTGACAACATCTAAAGCAGCTCTTTTTTGAGCCACGAATAATATTTTTTTTCCTATAGCTAAACTTTCTGCAATAATATTTGTAATTGCTTGACTTTTTCCTGTACCAGGTGGCCCTTGAATTATACAAGAAACACCAGATTTTGCATATTGAACAGCTTCCATCTGACTCGAGTCACAATCTAATACAGAATAACTATTAATAGGATTTAGTGAATCGCCAAGAATTTCTTTTTCGGGTAGATTTTCTACTTTTTCTGCAAATCCTTTTTCTTCAGCTATAGCTCTAACTATTGGGTGATTTAGAATTATATCTTGATGATCATCAATATCTTCAAATAAAGGTGCCTTAGAAAAAGTAAAAGTCCCAATAAAAGACCTCTCTTCAACTTCCCAAGAAGGTTCAAGAGAAATTTCATCTTTAACATTAATAAAATATTTGAAAAAAGCTCTTGAGTCGAATTCATAACCAAATTTTGGTAATTTGATTCTTTCCCCAAGTAATTTTTGCCTTAATGCAGGATTTACAATTACTTCATCATCAAGTAATTTAAGTTCTAAGGGTTTTAAAGTCAGCTTGGCAGGAATAAAAAGAATAGGACTGTTATTAAATGTAGTTTCACCTCTTTCTCTCCATTTTAAAAGACCGAAGGTGATGTATAAAATATTAATTCCGCGTTCTTCTTCATATTCTTGAGTTTTTAAGATTAATTTCTTTATTCTAGTTTCTAGAGCATTATCAGTTAGCTCTGTGAATATTTCTGTTAATCTTGCATTTTCTTTAGCTTTATTTAAGGCCAATCTATGTTCTTCTTTAAATTCAGGAGATAATTTAGGTTCTGGTGCAGGTTCAAATGGTTCAGTAGTGGATGTACTTTTTTTTTTCCTTGTTCGTTTACCTTTTTTTTTAAATACTGGAGGAAATGTCCCAGTTTGGCCTAATACAGCTAATATTTTAAATAAATTGGAACTTGAAGGAGTAATGATTTCAATATATCTTTGGTTATTAGGTTGAAAATTTAATTGATTGTTTCGATTACTTAAATCGAGGAAATTACTTTTCCATCTTTGAACTTTTGCAAGTGCTTTTTTTGATGGTTTACGAGATGCGTCGATCATTTTTCTCAATTTTCTTCTTATTTAGAATTAGTTATTGAGTCATCCTTTTAATTTTTTGTGCTTGAGAAGAATTGGAGAAAAAAGCAATATTTTAAGCAATTTATTTGATCGACTAAAATATAAGAATGCTGTTTTTTAAAAAAAATGAATTTTGATATTAAAAATTAGATTTAATTAAAACAATTACACTTTTTTGAAATTTACATTGTTTTCATTCTAACTTTATAGGGATCTTTACGTTTCTTAAACTTTTTAGTTTTCCAAAACATTTTTTTCTTGCCATCTGGGATGAATCCTCCAAAATCCTTATCCAATTTTGAAATGAGTTGTTTTGTTGGAAGATGAACTATTTTATTACTATTCAATAAGATCTCCTGAATTTGTTCTTTTTTCTTAATCTCATTAAAATTTAATCTCAGGTTTTTAATATCTATTAAATAGCCATGGTGATACCATTTTGGAAAATGCTCATTTGTACTGTGGACCCTAAGTTCAAAAATTCCATTTTCATTATCTTTAATTTTAAGATCAATTATATCTTTAGCTTCACGTATTTTGATAAAAATGCAAATTGGTTCTTCTTTTCCTTTGGTTCTTACTTTTATTAATTTTTCTAATTGTTCTTCTGCTGGAGATGATGTCATTTTAATCCTTTATATTTTGCTTTTTATTGTATTAATTCAGCCACCATGTTGACCTTGAAAGAAGGATATTCTATCATTTGGTAAAATAAATGTATCTTTCCAATTATCTCCCCCTATAATATCACCATTCAATACAATCATAGTGTTTTCTGCTAATTCAGTCCCTTCATATATGAAATCCCATATTTCTGGGAACTGTTCTAATAATTTATTTATTAATTCTTCAATAGTTGAATTCTCCGCTGTCAAATGACATGTTACGGATTTGATTTTAGTCTTAGAGTAGAATGGCCCATAGAGATTTGCAGTATAAATATTATTTATGGTCATTTTCTATCTCAATATAATTATTAGTTTTTATTTCAAAAAATCTTTCTCTTATTAGAAAAAGTTATTTTATTTATGTAGCTAAAGAAAAAATATATAATATAAAATATGTGAAAAAAAAATGGCGCTTAATGAAAAAAGGGATAATTGGGAAAAAATTGAAGTGATAGATGTCAATGTTGAAGAATTCCATTCAACTTCAATTCCTTATCATAATATTGATTCTGCTTTGGAAGGAGATTGGAAAGAATCGCAATATTTTAAAACTCTTAATGGAAAATGGAAATTTCATTGGGCAGAATCTCCTAAATATTGCCCAAAAAATTTTTATAAAGAAGAATATTCAGTTGATGAATGGGATGAAATTTCAGTTCCAAGTAATTGGCAATTAAATGGGTATGGAATTCCAATTTACGATAGAAATAAGTATCCTAAGAGTGTTAAACGTTCATCAATTCCAAATATTGATCATGATTATAATCCAGTTGGAAGCTATAAAACATCATTTAATATACCAGAAAATTGGAAAGAACGGCAGATTTTTCTGCATTTTGATGGAGTGAAATCAGCTTTCAATCTATGGATTAATGGTCAAAAAGTTGGCTATAATCAAGGAAGTATGGAACCTGCAGAATTTAATATAACTCCATATATCAAGTTGGGAAAAAATAAAATTGCTGTTCAAGTATTTAGATGGTCAGATGTAAGCTATTTAGAGAATCAAAATATGTGGAATTTCAGCGGTATTTTTAGAGATGTGTACCTTTTTTCAACTCCATCTCTTCATATTCGTGATTTTTTCATTTATTGTGAATTTGACGAAGAGTGTAAAGATGCCACATTATATTTTAAAGGGAATATTAAAAATTTGTC